>NZ_JBSHAM010000012.1:0-153308 GCF_053611505.1 Amycolatopsis sp. NPDC054798
GGGTGCGTCAGATGCACCCAATGCCACATTGGGGCGCACCCGACGCGGCGGCTGGGCGGGTCGTGAAGGACTCCTTGAGGGAATCCAAGTCCGTGAAGGGCCCCTTCACGGCACCGTGGGTCGTGAAGGACTCCTCGAGGGAATCCAAGTCCGTGAAGGTTCCCCTCACAGCACTGCGAGTCGTGAAGGCCGCCTGCGGGAACCAGAGTCCGTGAAGGTTCCCCTCACGGACGTTCAGCGGCGTCGACGACGTCGTCGCGGAACGGGAGCGGGAAAATCGTCCGGTTCCGGAGTGGGAGTCTCCGCGGGGGCGGGGCTGCTCAGCCCCAGCATCTCCGCCGCCAGCTCCTGCGACGAGGCGAAGCGTCCGGTGGGTTTGTCCTTGGCCCGGCGCAGCGCGGACGGGCGCAGCCGGTTGTAGCCGCGCACCGCGATCGGGCGCCGGGTGCGGAGATCGAACTGCGGCAGCGATTCCAGCTCTCCGGCCAGCTCCCGATCGACCAGTACAGTCCCGGGGCGGGCGGCGGACGTGAGCCGGGCGGCGAGGTTCACCACCGAGCCGTACACGTCGCCGAAGCGGGACAGCACCCGGCCGGACGCCATTCCGGCGCGGACTGCGGGCAGGCCGCCGTCTTCACCGGTGCGTTCGGCTAGCGTCAGTGCGATTTCCGCGCCGTCGGCGGGGGAGTCGGTGACGAAGAGGACCTCGTCGCCGATCATTTTCACGACTCGGCCGTGGTGTTCGGCGATGACTTCGGTGGCTAGGGATTCGAAGCCGTCCAGGACCTGGGTCAGTTCTTCCTCGTCGGCTTCCCTCGTGAAGCGGGTGTAGCCGACCATGTCCACGAAACCCACGACCAGCGCGCGCGTCTCCAGGTCCTCGTCGGGACTGGCGAAGGCGCGGCCGGCGAACGCAGCCAGGTGCCGCCGCCAGACGTAGTTCTGGACTTGCTCCAGCTCCGGCAGCAGGCGCTCGACGAGCCGGGTGACTTGGCGGTCGCTGCGGGCCATTTCCGGGTTTTCGGTGATCAGCTCCCACAGCATGTGCACCTGCCACTCGGCCAGCCGGGACAGATGCTGGCCGAGGGCACGGGTCACCGCGACTTCCATGCCGGGCGCGACGAGTCCGGAACTCACCAGACCGTCGGCGATGCGCATCGCTTCGACGTCCGCGTCGGTGAACACCATCTCGTCGTCTTCGACGGTGGCGAAACCCAGCGCCCGCCACAGCCGGCGCGAGCGCTCTTCGGGCACCCCGGCCCGTTTCGCGACTTCGAGCCGGGTGTAGCGGCGGGGCCCGCCGAGCAGGGCGCGTTCCAGCCGCTGCTGCAGGTCCCGGGAAGTATCGGCCACGGACTCAGGTGGTGTGCACGATCAGCACGTCGACGCCCGACTTCCGGGCCACTTCCGACGGCACCGAGCCCAGGATCCGGCCCGCGAGGGTGTTGAGGCCGCGGTTGCCGACCACGAGCAGGTCGGCCTTGCGGTCCTTCACGACCTTCCGCAGCATGTCGACCGGCTGGCCCTCCAGCGCGACCGTTTCGATGCTGGTGGCGCCGACCTTGGCCGCGCGGTCGCGCGCGGACTGCAACGTGTCCTCCGCGGGGGCCGACCCGACCACCTGGTAGGCCTCGTCGCCCAGTTCGTCCTGCGCGCGTTCTACGTCCTGGCGGCTGGCCGGGTGGTACGCGCAGACGACGACCAGCGTCGCCCCTGCGTCGGCAGCCACCCCGGCGGCCTTGTCCACCGCGGCGAAAGACGAGTCGGACCCGTCCGTGCCCACCACCACAGTCCGATAGACAGCCATCCACAACCTCCCGGCGAATCGGTCAGCGGGGCGGCGCGGCCCCTTCGCGGGGGAAGGTTACTCGCCAGTCGGTTTTCCCGCCGGGCGCGGTTGCGGCTGCGGCTTGGGCACGTCGGACGTGCGCAGCCGGACGGTCTGCTCGACGTCGCCGCCGCCCGCTGGCTTTCCGCTGTTCGCCGGGGCGTTCTTGCTGCCCTGACCAGCGGAATTCTGGCCGGCCGGAGCGCTGGTCTTGCCGCTTGGCGCGGCCGTCGCGCCGCCGCTGCCCTGCGCACCCGCGGCCTTGCCGCCCGCCTGCGGGCCGGAGGCGGTGCTGCCGTTCGCGGCGGACTTCGGCCCGGTCCCGTTGGCCTCGTCGACCGCGGCCTTGATGTCCGCCGGGACGGCCCCGTCGGTCTCGCCGAGCACGTGCTGCGCCTCGGCCAGCACCGTGCGCGCCGACCGGACCTGCTCGGCCAGGCTCGCCCGCACCGCGCGCAGCGCCTCGACCCGCTCGTTGGCCTGGGTGATCCGGCGGTTGGACTCGTCGGTGGCGGTGCGGACGCGGCGGCGGGCCTCGTCGGCCGCTTCCGCGAGCCGCGCGTTGGCCTCGGTGATCGAGTCCTGGCGGCGCTTGTTCGCGTCGGCGACCGATTCGCGCTGGCGGCGGTCGATGTCGGCCTTGGCCGCGGTCTCCTCCTCGAGCACCTTCGCCCGGATCGCGGCGGCGTCCTCGGCGGCCTCGCGGACCCGGCGCTCGGCCTCGGCCTTGCTGGCCGCCTCCTGCTCGGCCAGCACGCGCATCGCCTCGGCGCGGCGGGTGGCCATGGCGATCTCGAAGTCTTCCTCGACCTGCGTGCGGCGGGCCTCGGACTCCGCGTCGAGCTTCTTGCGCTCGGCCTCGGCCTCGTCGGTGATCCGCTTGGCCTCGGCGCGCGCGTCTTCCAGCACCTTGCGGTGCTCGGCTTCCATCTCCTTGCGGCGCAGGTCGAGCTCGGTGAGCAGCTGCTCGTACCGGGCGCGCATGGCGCTGGCGTCGGTCTCCGCCTTGGCCCGGATGTGGCCGGCTTCGGCCTCGGCGCGGGCGCGCGTGTCCGCGGCCTCGTCCTGCGCCAGCCGCAGCATCCGCTGGAGGCGCTCGGACAGTCCTTCGACGCTGGTCGGCGGCTGCGCGAGACGGTCGACCTGACCGCGCAGATCGGCGATCTCGCCGCGCGCGACTTCCAGCTGCCGGGCCAGATCGCCGGCTTGGGCGATGGCGGCGTCGCGGTCGGCGGTGAGCATCTTCAGGTCGCCGTCGAGCCGTTCCAGGTGCTCGTCGACCTGCGCCCGGCTGTACCCCCGCTTCGCTACGTCGAAGCCGGCTCCCAGCGGCACGAGTTCGCGTTCATCGCCAAGACTCATGCCACCACCGTAGTCGCTCCGCGGTCACGGACGGGTGAGCACCCACGGGGTCCGGCCGCTCGTGCGGCGAGCGGCCGGACCGAAGAGGCAGGTGGCCTGCCCTCACGCCCCGCGGAAGGCGTTGATGCCGTCGAGGTGCTTCGCGCGCAGTTCCTCGTCGCGCACGCCGAGCCCTTCTTCGGGGGCGAGCGCGAGCACGCCGACCTTGCCCTGGTGCGCGTTGCGGTGCACGTCAAGGGCGGCCTGGCCGGTCTCTTCGAGCGAGTACGTCTTCGACAGCGTCGGGTGGATGAGGCCCTTGGCGATCAGCCGGTTCGCCTCCCACGATTCGCGGTAGTTCGCGAAGTGCGAGCCGATGATGCGCTTGAGGTTCATCCACAGGTACCGGTTGTCGTACTGGTGCATGTACCCCGAGGTGGACGCGCAGGTGACGATGGTGCCGCCCTTGCGCGCGGCGTAGACGGAGGCGCCGAAAGTCTCCCGGCCCGGGTGCTCGAACACGATGTCCGGGTCCTCGCCGCCGGTCAGCTCGCGGATCTTCGCACCGAACCGCTGCCATTCCTTCGGGTCCTGCTCGTTCTCGTTCTTCCAGAACTGGTAGCCCTCCGCGGTGCGGTCGATGATCAGCTCCGCGCCGAGCTTGCGGCAGATCTCGGCTTTTTCGGGGCTGGACACGACGCACACCGGGATCGCGCCGCCGTTGAGCGCGTACTGCGTCGCGTACGAGCCGAGCCCGCCCGACGCGCCCCAGATCAGCACGACGTCGCCCTGCTTCATGTCCGCGCCGTTGCGTGACACCAGCTGCCGGTACGCGGTCGAGTTCACCAGCCCGGGGGAGGCGGATTCCTCCCAGGTGAGGTGGGCAGGCTTCGGCATCAGCTGGTTCGCCTTGACCAGTGCGATCTCGGCCAGCCCGCCGAAGTTCGTCTCGAAGCCCCAGATCCGCTGCTCGGTGTCGAGCATCGTGTCGTTGTGCCCGTCCGGGCCTTCCAGCTCGACGTTCAGGCAGTGCGCGACGACCTCGTCGCCGGGCTTCCAGTTGTGCACGCCCGCGCCGGTGCGCAGCACGACGCCGGACAGGTCGGAGCCGACGACGTGGTACGGCAGGTCGTGCCGTTTGGCCAGCGGCGAGAGCTTCCCGTACTTGCGGAGGAACTTGAACGTCGGGATCGGCTCGAAGATCGACGTCCAGACAGTGTTGTAGTTGATCGCGCTGGCCATCACCGCGACCAGCGCCTCGCCCGGGCCCAGCTCCGGCGTCGGCACGTCGTCGACGTGCAGCGAGCGGCGCGGGTCCTTGTCGCGGCTTTCGAGGCCTTCGAACATGTCGACCTCGTCGGCGTGCACGGTGACGCCCCGGTAGCTCTCGGGCACGGGCAGCTCGGCGATCGCGTCGAGGCGGCCGTCCAGGATCGCCTGCTTGATCTCGTCGAGGTGCGTCATCGGGAACCTCCAGGGGTCGGTCGCGGCGCGACAGGACGAAATTACTCGTCGGTAACCGGGGGCCTCACTGTACGAGACGGAAGGCCCTTCGACGACTCGAAGTGTGACCAAGGAATCTTGACCGGCTGGCCAGTCAAGGAGCAGTATCGGAGATGGGAAATCTCCCTGAACGGCTCTTTTCCGGCGGAGGTGAGCACGAATGAGTGAAGTCTCGACGCGCGCCTGGACGCGGCCCTACGACTGGGCCGAGGTCGTGATTGGTGTTGTCGCCGCTCTTTCACCCCTTTGGCTGAGCACGAACACCACGATGGTGTGGACGATGGTGATCCTCGGTGCGCTGATCGCGATCGACGGCCTGGTGTCGCTCGCGGCGCCGAGCATGGTTTACGGCGAGGGCGTGCAGATCGTCCTCGGCGCGCTGCTGTTCATCGCGCCGTGGGTGATGGGGTACACGGAACTCAACGGGGCGTCGTGGACGTCCTGGGTCGCCGGTGCGCTGACGATCATCGCCGGCGCGGCCGCGATGCCGGAGGCCAACGCCGCGCACCGGATGGCTGGGCAGCACTGATCGGGGCAGCGGAGCCTCGGCTAGGACGGGTTGAGGCAAGCGTGGCGAAGCCACTCCGTTGAGGGTGGCGGAGGGGAGGAAGGCGGAGATGACCGACGACTCGGCGAAGGAACGGATCCTGTGCGCGGCGGAGGAGCTGTTCGCCGAGTCCGGCTTCGAAGCGACCCCGACGTCCCGCATCGCGGAGCGCGCCGGGGTCCCGAAGGGTCTGGTCCACTACTACTTCCGCCGCAAGTCCGACCTGCTGGCCGCACTGGTCGACCGGCTGCCGGACGAACGCATCGAACCCGCCGCGGTCGTCGTTCCCGGCGACCTGGCGGGTTCCCTGCGCAAACTCGTCAGCGAACTCGACCGCCGGTTCACCGGTTCGCTCGGGCTCTCGCACCTGCTGTGGCGCGAAGCCGACACCCACCACGTGGTCCGCGACGCGCTGTCCGAACGGTTCCAGCAACTGGTCCGGCTGATGCGCTCGGTGATCGTGGCCGCGACCGGCGGACGGCTCGCCGGAGCGGACATCGACAACGCGTCCGGGCTGCTGGCGCGAGCGGTCACCCACCGGCACGCGACGGCCCGGCACACGGGGGACGACCGTCCGGCGGAGTTCGACGGGGAGCTGACGTTCGTGGCGAACGCGTTGTCTGCCCGGGCGGCCAAGGGGACGCCGCCGGCTTCGGCGGTCTGAGGGTTTCGCCGCTTCGCGCGCCCCAATGTGGCATTGGGTGCGTCGCACGCACCGAACGCCACATTGGGTGCGTCAGATGCACCCAATGTGGCATTGGGGCGCGGTTCAGTGCGAGGCGGCGGGCTCCACCAGTTCGACCAGAACCCCGCCCGCGTCCTTCGGGTGCACGAAGTTCACCCGGCTGTTCGACGTCCCGCGCTTGGCCTCCGCGTACAGCAACCGCAAGCCCTTCTCCCGCAGCGCCGCCGCCGCAGCGTCCACATCGGACACTCGCAGCGCGAGCTGCTGCAGGCCGGGCCCGTTGCGTCCGATGAACTTCGCGATCGTCGAATCGTCGCGGGACGGGGCGAGCAGCTGGATCATCGTCTCGGTGCCCGCGGTACCCGGGGCGCGCAGCATCGCCTCGCGCACGCCCTGCTCGTCGTTCACCTCCTCGTGCGCGACCTCCAGGCCGAAGTGGTCGCGGTGGAAGGCGATGGCCGCGTCGAGGTCGGGCACGGCGATCCCGACGTGGTCGATCGCGGTCACGAACGGCTTGAGCACGGATGCGCTGGGCTCGGTGTCCATACCGGGGAGGATAAGCCCCGGCGGGCCTCGCGGAACCCTGCGTGCGCCCCCTCACACTGGCTCCATCAAGACGCGCCGCGGACCCCGCGAAGGCCGTATCGTGGGAACACTGCCAGTGCACCGATGCTTTGGAGGACGACGTGTCCGGTTCCGTGATCCTGGGCGCAGCCCGTACCCCGATCGGGCGGCTGCTCGGCTCGTTGAAGGACTTCTCGGGAGCCCAGCTGGGCGGGATCGCGATCAAGGCCGCGCTCGAACGCGCCGGCGTCTCCCCGGACCAGGTCCAGTACACCATCATGGGCCAGGTGCTCACCGCCGGCGCGGGCCAGATCCCGGCGCGCCAGGCCGCGGTCGCCGCGGGCATCCCGATGGACGTCCCGGCGCTGACCATCAACAAGGTCTGCCTTTCCGGCCTCGACGCGATCGCGCTCGCCGACCAGCTGATCCGCGCGGGCGAGTTCGACCTCGTCGTCGCGGGCGGCCAGGAGTCGATGACGCAGGCGCCGCACCTGCTGCCGAAGTCCCGCTCGGGCTTCAAATACGGCGACACCACGCTCGTCGACCACATGGCCTACGACGGCCTGTTCTGCGCGTTCGACCAGGTCGCGATGGGCTCGTCGACGGAGAAGTACAACAGCCGTTACGGCGTCACGCGAGAGCAGCAGGACGCGTTCTCCGCGCGTTCGCACCAGCGGGCCGCGGCCGCGATCGAGGCCGGGTTCTTCCGCGAGGAGATCGCGCCGGTGTCGATTCCGCAGCGCAAGGGCGACCCGGTGGTGTTTTCCACTGACGAGGGCGTGCGGGCCGACACCACTGGCGAGAGCCTGGCGAAGCTGCGTCCGGCGTTCGCCTCGGACGGCACCATCACCGCGGGTTCGGCGTCGCAGATTTCCGACGGCGCGGCCGCGGTGATCGTGGCCAGCCCGGAGAAAGCGGCCGAGCTGGGCATCACGCCGCTGGCCGAGATCGGCGCGCACGGGGTCGTCGCCGGTCCGGACGCGAGCCTGCACGAGCAGCCGTCGAACGCGATCCGCGCCGCGCTGAAGAAGGCGAAGCTGGACGTGTCCGACCTGGACCTGGTGGAGATCAACGAGGCGTTCGCCGCGGTCGGCCTGGTGTCGAGCGAGAAGCTCGGGCTGGACGAGTCGAAGGTGAACGTCAACGGCGGCGCGATCGCGCTCGGCCACCCGATCGGCGCTTCCGGCGCGCGGCTGGCCGTGCACCTGGTGCACGAGCTGCGCCGTCGCGGCGGCGGTCTCGGCGCGGCCGCGTTGTGCGGTGGCGGCGGCCAGGGCGATGCGCTGCTGATCCGCGTCCCGTCGGCGTAAGTTGGCCGGCCCGGACCTCGACGAGCTGGTCGGCCGCGCGCGGGAAGGACAACCGCGCGCGGTCGCCCGGCTCATTTCTCTTGTCGAGGATTCCTCGCCGCGAGTGGCGGACATCGCCCGCGCGTTGACGCCTTACACCGGCCGCGCCCGGGTCGTCGGGCTCACCGGTCCGCCGGGGGTCGGCAAGTCGACCTCGACGTCCGCGCTGCTGACCGCGTTGCGTGGCGAGGGTTTGCGCGTCGGGGTGCTGGCGATCGATCCGTCGTCGCCGTTCTCCGGCGGCGCGCTGCTCGGCGACCGGATCCGGATGACCGAACACGCCACCGATCCCGGCGTGTTCATCCGCTCGATGGCCACCCGGGGGCATCTCGGCGGCCTTTCGTGGGCGACCCCGCAGGCGGTGCGGGTGCTGGACGCCGCCGGGTTCGATGTCGTGCTGATCGAGACTGTCGGGGTTGGACAGTCCGAAGTGGACGTTGTGAAACTGGCCGACACCACTGTCGTGCTGCTGGCACCGGGAATGGGCGACGGCATCCAGGCGGCGAAAGCGGGCGTGCTGGAGATCGCGGACGTGTTCGTGGTCAACAAAGCCGACCGCGACGGCACCGACGCGACGGTGCACGACCTGAAGCAGATGATCAGCCTGGCGCGCCGCGAACTGCGCGGGCCGAGCTGGCGGCAGCCGATCGTCCGCACAGTGGCGGCGAAGGGCGAGGGCGTCGACGAGGTGGTGTCGGCGTTGCGCACGCACCGCGAATGGCTTGTCGCGCATGGGGAATTGGACCGCCGCCGCGCCGCTCGCGCCCGGGAGGAAGTCGCCGCGATCGCGTTGCGGAGGTTGCACGCGGAGCTGGCGGACCTCCGGCACGGCGACCGGCTGGGCGATCTGGCGGCGCGAGTAGTGGCCAGGGAACTGGACCCGTTCGCGGCGGCGGACCGGTTGATCGCGGAACTGAAGGGCTAACGCGCGGCTTGCGCGGCCTCGTACAACGGCTTCGTCACCTTGCCGCTGAACTGCGGCCCCACCAAATACCGCGTGCAGCCCGCATCGCGCTCGCACGGTTTCCCGTCCGCGGCAAAGAATCCCGCGTGCGTGTTGTCTCCGACGACCGTTCCCAGCCCCGTCGCCGGGTTGAAGTCGCGCAACCGGGGACCGCCGCTTGAACCGCCGCCCATGACGCACGCCGTGCCCCACACATCGGGAGAGTCCGGATAGGTGGGCGTACCGGTCCAATGCCGTGCGGTGCCAGTGCAATACGCCAACCTCGCCCCGGTGTACTCCGGAAGCCCTTCGCGCGCCGGATCGGACGCCGCCCGCGGATAGCCGAACTGCGTCACCTTCGCGCCGCCCGGCCGGTCGAACCCGATCTGCTGCGCGCCGCCGACCGCGTCCTGCACCAGTTGTCCCGCTTCGTTCGGCCCGAGGACCGCGAACGCCTGGTCGTAGGTGTCGAACTTTTGCGCGTTCTGCTGGTCGTTCGCGAGCCAGGTGCGGTCGACGACGCCGATCCGGGCGGCGAACTTCCCGTACGGCGCCTGGCCGTCGTGGTAGCCGGGGACGAACATGACGTGCGCGTTCCAGGCGTTGTGCTCGCCGAGGAGGTCGGTGTTGTTGACGCAATGTCCGGCGGTGACGATCGTGCTGCGGTTCTTGCTGCGGACGACGGTTGCCGTGCAGCTCGCGTCCTCGCCGTGGTCGGTGTAGAAGAGCCGGCCGATCGTCTTGGGGAGCGGGTCCGGCCACGGGGCTCCGTCGGGGCCGCTCTTCGGCGGGTTCTGCGACGACGGTTCGGTCAGCGCGGCCAGGCGTTGCGGGGTCCAGTAGGCGACCACCGCCTGCTGTTCGGCAGCGGAGGACGCGAGCGGTTGCTGAACCGGACCGGCGGGGACGGTGAGCAGTCCGGCGACCAGACCGGCGAGGAGGGGAGTGATCATGGAACCGCACGGTAGGACGCGGGTGTCAGGAACCGGTCAGGATGCGACTTTCGCCGGAAGCGCGGGCAGTTTCCCGTCCCTATACTGCGATCCTCCGTGCACTGGGAGGGAACCGGAATGAAGAAACTGCTCGTGTCCGTGCTGACCGCGTTGTCGCTGGTCGCGGTCGCCGCACCGGCTTCGGCCGCGGAAGCGGCGCCGAAGCCGAAGGTCACGTCGGGGCCGTGCCAGTACACCGAAACCCCGGACGACCCCGCGGTGCGCCCGGTGTCCCTGCCGCGCGACCCGAAGCACACGCCGGACCACGGCAGCGTCGATGTCGCTGTTCTCTCCAACCAGGGCTTTCTCCCGCTGCGGCTCGACCGCGCGCAGGCACCGTGCACGGTGCAGAGCTTCCTGCACTTGGCGGCGAACGGCTTCTACAACAACACGACCTGTCACCGGCTCACCGCGTACCCGACGCTGAAGGTCCTGCAGTGCGGCGACCCGTCGGGCACCGGCGAGGGCGGCCCGGGCTACAAGTTCCGCGACGAGCTGCCGACGACGCTCCCGCCCGCTCCGTCCGACCCGACTGGCAAGCGGCGGACGTACGCGCGCGGTCTGCTGGCGATGGCGAACGCCGGGCCGGCCACGAACGGATCGCAGTTCTTCGTGGTGTACGGGGATTCCAGCCTGCTGCCGAACTACACGGTCTTCGGCACGGTCGGCTCGGCCGGGCTGCGCACCCTGGATCGCGTCGCGGCGGGTGGGATCCAGCCGGACGCGGACACGCCGCCGGGGAAGACTCCGGTGGACGGGAAGCCGGTGCGCAAGACGGATCTGGGGTTGGTTCTGCCGCTCTGCCTGTTCTGCGGGCGCTGAGGCCGGACCCGGTAAAACGGAGGCATGCGACCCGAACCTGGTCAGGTACTGCATTTCTCTGAGGAACCGGGGATCACGCGTTTCGTGCCGCACGTCGCGGCGACCGCGCGGCAGCCGCAGCCCTACGTCTGGGCGGTCGATGCCGCCCGCTGCCCGGATTACTGGTTTCCGCGCGACTGTCCTCGGGCGATGGCATGGGCGACGCCGTCGACCACGGACGACGACCGGGCGCGGATCATCGGCACCGGAGACCGGGTCCACGCCGTCGAATATCGCTGGCTGGACGCGCTCCGGACGGCGGAATTGTTCGCCTACCGGCTTCCCGCGGCCAGTTTCCGGCCGTTCGGCGAGCCGGTCCCGCACGCCCACGTCGCCACCGAACCGGTCGAACCGCTCGGCCCCGCCGAACCGGTCGGCGATCTCCTGCGCCTGCACGAGGAGGCGGGGATCGAGTTGCGGGTGCTCGCGAACCTCTGGCCGTTCTGGGACGCGGTGACCGCCAGCACGGCGGGGTTCAGCGGGATCCGGCTCCGCAATGCTCAGCCGCGAGCCTGACTGGCCCATCGCACCCACGCTGAACTGGACCACCCGCCTAGGCCAATCCCGATTAGCGTGGAGGGCATGACGAAGCGAATCCCGCTCGCCACGGGCGGGTTTTATCAAGCGATGTCCCATCTGCAAGGCGAGGTGAAGAAGGCCAGCGCGAACGCGGGGCTCGACGCGAAGCTCATCGAACTGGTCAAGATGCGCGCGTCGCAGATCAACGGGTGCGCCTACTGTCTCGACATGCACGCCGCGGAAGCGGTCGCGGCCGGGGAATCGCCGCGGCGGCTCTACGTGCTCGAGGGGTGGCGCGAGACGGAACTGTTCACCGAACAGGAACGCGCCGCGCTCGCGTACACCGAGGCGATGACCCTGATCTCGGACCACAAAGACGTCCCCGAAGACGTCTACGCCGAGGCGGTCCGCGTGTTCACCGAAGACCAGTACCGTGCGCTGGCGTGGTGCGTCGTCGCCATCAACACCTGGAACCGGCTCATGGTCACGAGCCACGCCGCCTTGCCGGAGCGTGCGGAGTGACCGCCGAGAAGCTGCGGGCGCTGCACGTCCCGGGGAAGCCGCTGATCCTGCCGAACGCCTGGGACGCGGATACCGCACAGGCGGTGGAGAAAGCCGGATTCCCAGTGGTGGCAACGAGTTCCGCGGCGGTCGCGGCGGCGCTCGGGCAAGCGGACCACGAAGGCGCGTCCGCGGACGAGATGCTCGCGGCGGCCAAGCGGATCGTGGACGCGGTGTCGGTCCCGGTGACTGTGGACGCCGAGGCCGGATATGGCTTGGCTCCAGCGGAACTCGCTGCCCGGCTGAAGGAAATCGGTGCGGTCGGCTGCAATATCGAGGACACCGACCACGGCAAGGGCGCGTTGCGGCCCACGGCCGAACAAGCTGAGCGGATCGCTGGGCTGCGTCGCGCGGCTGGCGACGGGCTGGTGGTCAACGCGCGGGTGGATTCGTTCCTCGGCGCGCCGGACGAGCAAGCGGTGCTCGACGACGCCGTGGCTCGAGGCCGCGCGTACCTCGAAGCCGGTGCCGACTGCGTGTACCCGATTCTCGTGCGTTCGCCGGAGGTGCTGGCCGAATTCGTCCGCCAGGTGGGCGGTCCGGTCAACGCTTCGGCGCTGCCCGGCGGTCCGGGGCTGGCCGGGCTTGCCGAACTGGGGGTAGCCCGGATTTCCCTGGGGGCCGGGCTGTGGCGCTATCTGCGCCGCGTGCTGGAAAGCACGCTCGACGGGATCTCGCAGGGGAAGCTGCCGTATTGAAAAAACCGAAAAAACCGCTGGGTGCCGCGGCGAAGCGGCACCCAGCGGTTTCGGGGCGTAAAACTCAGTGCTCCACGGCTTTTTCCGCGCCGGCGCCGGTGAGCGCCCGGACTTCCATTTCGGCGAACTTCGCCTTGTCGTGTTCCTTCGACAGGATCGTGCCGAGCCAGCCGAGAACGAAGGCGATCGGAATGGACACCAGGCCCGGGTTGTCGAGCGGGAACCAGTGGAAGTCGACGCCCTGCAGCATCGACGCGCTCTTGCCCGTCTTCGGGTCGACCGGCTTCCCGGAAACGGCGGGGGAGAACACGATGAGCACGATCGTCACGATCAGCCCGCCGTAAATGCTCCACAGCGCGCCCTGGGTGTTGAACCGCTTCCAGAACAGCGAGTACAGAATCGTCGGCAGGTTCGCCGAAGCCGCCACCGCGAACGCCAGCGCCACCAGGAACGCGACGTTCTGCCCGTTCGCCAGAATGCCGCCGAGAATCGCGACAACACCGATCACCACGGCGGTGATCCGCGCGACGCGGACCTCCGAACCGGTGTTGGCCTTGCCCTTCTTCAGCACGTTCGCGTAGACGTCGTGGGCGAACGAGGCGGACGCGGTGATCGTCAATCCCGCGACCACGGCGAGAATCGTGGCGAACGCGATCGCCGAGATCAACCCGAGCAGCACCGGGCCGCCGAGGTTCAGCGCGAGCAACGGCGCCGCGGAGTTCACGCCGCCCGGGGCCTTCTTGATCGCGTCCGGTCCGACCAGCGCGCCCGCGCCGTAGCCGAGCACCAGCGTGAACAGGTAGAACACGCCGATCAGCACGATCGCCCACACCACCGAACGACGCGCCTCGCGCGCGGTCGGCACCGTGTAGAAACGCATCAGCACGTGCGGCAGGCCCGCGGTGCCCAGCACCAGCGCGATGCCGAGGGAGAAGAAGTCCAGCTTCGTCGTGCCGTCCTTGCCGTACTGCTTGCCCGGCCCGAGCAGCGCTTCCCCGGCCTTGCCTGCCTTGTCGACCGCGCCCTGCAGCAGCGAGGAGAAGTTGAAGCCGTACTTGCCGAGCACCCACAGCGTCATCGCCAGCGCGCCGATGATCAGCAGCGCCGCCTTGATGATCTGCACCCAGGTGGTGCCCTTCATGCCGCCGATGAGGACGTAGGCGATCATGATCACGCCGACCACCGCGATCACCAGCGACTGCGCGGCCTTGCCCTCGATGCCCAGCAGCAGCGCGACCAGCCCGCCCGCGCCAGCCATCTGCGCCAGCAGGTAGAAGAACGACACCACGAGCGTCGAAATCGCCGCCGCCGCGCGCACCGGACGCTGCTTCATCCGGAACGCCAGCACGTCGCCCATGGTGAACTTGCCGGTGTTGCGCAGCAGTTCCGCCACCAGCAGCAACGCGACCAGCCATGCCACCAGGAAGCCGATCGAGTACAGGAACCCGTCGTAGCCGTACACCGCGATAGCGCCGGCGATGCCGAGGAACGACGCCGCCGACAGGTAGTCGCCGGAGATCGCGATGCCGTTCTGCGGGCCGGTGAACGCGCGGCCGGCCGCGTAGTAGTCGGATGCGGTCTTGGTGTTGCGGCTGGCGCGGAACACGATCACCAGGGTGATGACCACGAACAGCGCGAAGATCGTGATGTTGAGCGTGGGATTGCTGCCCTCGACGCTCGCGGCGAGTGTCTTCACGCTCCCTCCTTCGCCGGGTTTTCGATGTCGTCCTTGATCCGCTCGGCCAGCGGGTCCAGCTTCTTGTTGGCGTAGCGCACGTACAGCCACGTGATCAGGAACGTGGACACGAACTGCAGCAGCCCGAAGAGGAGCCCGACGGTGAAGTTGCCGGCGATCTTCGTGCTCATGAAGCCGTGCGCGTAGTCGGCGAGCAGGACGTAGAGCAGGTACCAGGCGAGGAACAGGCCGGCCATCGGGAACACGAACCGGCGCAGCCGGCCGCGGAGTTCGCGGAACTCGGCGCTGTCGTGCGCCTGCTCCCAGATCGTGTCCGGCGGCGCGCCGGACGGGTCGCCTGCGCTCATGGGATCTCCCTTGTGCGACGCTGCGGATGTGGTGCGCGACACAGTAGGGAGGACTCCGAGCCAGCGGAACCGTCAGCGGCTTAAACGCCTCGCCGCACGACGAACGGTTGACGAACGGTCACCGAGGGTGGACGAAGGGCGCTCGTCGAGATGCAAACGCAACATCGCGGCCCCGGCCCAGGACGGTGGGCGCCCGCGCAGTGACACCGTGATCATCACGCCGAACGCGAGCGGTACCGACCAGGGTGCCGGTTGCGAGACCAAGATCGCCACCCAACCATGCAACGACGGTCCGGCCAGCGCAAACAGGATGGACCCGGACGAGGCAGCCAGCCCGGTGAGCACGCCCGCGATCGCACCCGCCGCGGTGAGCCGCTGCCACCAAATGCCGAGCACGAGCAGCGGGCAGAACGTGGACGCGGCGACGGTGAACCCCCACGTCACCAGCACTCCGGCGTCGAGCCGCGCGGACGGCAGCGCGAGCAGCACCATCGCGATCGCGGCGAACACGACCGTCACGCGCAGCCGGCGCAGACCGCCGGGCATCAGGTCGTAGGCGAGCGCGCCGGACATCACCAGCAGCAACCCCAGCGACGTCGCCAGAAACGCGGCGAAAGCGCCCGCGGTGAGCAACGCGGTGAACAGCTGTCCGGCCCAGCTGTGGTCGACCTGCGATGGCAGCGCGACGACCACGGTGTCGGTGTTGCCGGACAGGTATAGCTGCGGCACGAGCACCCGGCCGAGCACGCCGTAGATGCCGGGGAAGAGATAGAAAACCCCGAGCAGTGCGACGGTGATCGCGGCGGTGCGGCGCGCGGCGCGGCCGTCCGGGCTGGTGTGGAAGCGCATCAGGACGTGCGGCAGGCCCATCGTGCCGAGCACGGTCGCGATGAGGACCGCCCAGGTGCCGAGCAGCGGGTAGCCCTTGTCGATTTCCAACAGCGGACGCTGCCAGTCGGGCCCGCCGAGCGCGACCTCTCCGCTGACGCCGGGAACCTGCGCCCCGGCGGCGAAGGTGAGCTGTTCTCCCTTGTGCACCACCAGTTGTCCGGGTGGGACGGTGCCGCGGTTCTCGATCGCGGTGGGTTCGCGGAAGGTGAGGGTGGCGTCGTGGTCGAACTGCACCGGGGTGGCGTGCGAGAAGCGGGTGAACTCGACCGGCGTGAGGCTCGCGTCTCGGGTGTCGGCACCGACCTGGAGCACCAGCCACAGCGCGGGGACGAGGAACAGCACGAGTTTCAGGAAGAACTGGAAAGCCTGGACGTACGTCGCGGCGCGCATCCCGCCGAGCGCGAGCGTGACGCTGACGGCGGTGCCCGCGATGACCACACCGACCCAGTACGGAGTCCCGCCCACCGCGGTGAGCACCAGCCCGGCGGTGCGGAATTGCGGGACTACGTAGATGGTCCCGATCACCAGCACGACAACCGCGGCGAGGCGGCGCAGCGCGGGGGAGGCGAGGCGTGCTTCGGCGAAGTCGGGGACGGTGAGCGCGCCGGACCGTCGCATTGGTGCCGCGACGAGCACCAGCATCGCGACGTACCCCGCGGTGAAGCCGACCGGGTACCACAGCGCGCCGACGCCGTCCTTCACCATTAGTCCGGCGACACCGAGGAACGACGCTGCGGAGAGGTATTCGCCGGAGACCGCGGCGGAGTTGACGAACGGCGAGATTCGCCGTGATGCCACCAGGAAGTCGGATGTCGTGCGCATGGCGGCGACCCCGCGCACGCCGATGAGCAGCGTGACGAGGACGACCGGGGCTACCGCGAGCGCGATGTCCATCTAGCCGCTCCCGCTCGGCGCTGCAGCCCCAATGCGGCATTGGGTGCATGCGACGCACCGAATGCCACATTGGGTGCGTGAGATGCACCCAATGTGGCATTGGGGCGCTGCGGGCACTCGGCTCACCGATCGTCCTCGATCTTCTCTGCGCGGCGCAGCTGCCACCACGAGAGCCCGGCCAGCACCGGATACGGCAGGACCGCGATCAGCAGCCAGGACAGCGGAATTCCCCACAGCCGCACGCTGTCGAGCGACGGGACGAGGGAGAACAGCACCGGCAAACCCAGCACCAGCACGAACATCGCCACCAGAGCGGGGATTCCGCGGCGGCGCTGGATCCGGTACAGGACTGCCGCGCGTTCTGCTTCCGGGGCGCGGAGGCGGGGCATCCGCCAGCGGCCGCGTTCGAGCCGCCGGGAGCGGGCGAGCCTGGTCTGCGGGCTGGTGACGGCGACGCGTTTGGTGCGGCTCATCGGGCGGCCAGCGCAAGGCTCGTGAGTGCTGGTGCCGGTTCTAGCCGGGTTTGCCGCTCACGAGACGTAAGGGGGTGGGTGGTTGAGGGGTGTGGCGTGGGCCTTGTGAGTGCGGGTGCCGGTTCTAACCGGCATTGCCGCTCACGAGCCGCGAGAAGCCCGCCGGTGAAGCACGCGCCGCCCGTCACCGGGCGCTCCCCAGCTGTCCGCGCTGCGCCGCCTCCAGCAACCGGTCCCGCAGATCCCGCGCATGCCGCCGGCTCACCGGCACGTCGCCGGCCTCGGTGTGCGCCAGCAACCCGCCCGTCGTATCGCTCCGCAGCTCCAGCACCGCACTGACCGCGAGCAGGAATCCCCGATGCACCCGGGTAAACCCAGTGCCCTCCCAATACTCCTCGAGCCGCGAGATCGGCATCCGCACGGGATGCACGCCGCCTCTCGTGTGCAGCCGGACGTAATCGCCATTGGCTTCGGCGAACAGCACGTCGTCGCGGCGGACGTAGCGGGTACGGCCGCCGGAATCGACCGGCAACGCGGCCATCGCGTCCGGAGAGGACCGTCGACGCCCGCTCGGCACCAACCGCGTGACCTTCGCGAGCGCGGCGGAAAGCCGTTCCGTGCGGACGGGTTTGAGCAGATAGTCCACCGCGCCGATGCCGTACGCGGCCACCGCGTGCCCGTCGTGCGCGGTGACGAATACGATCACCGGCGGTTCGGACAGTTTCGCCAGCAGCGACGCGAGTTCCAGCCCGTCCAAGCCCGGCATGGAAATATCGAGGAAGACCGCGTCGAAATGGTCTGCCTGCAACAGTTTCAGCGCCTTCAACGCATCGCTCGCGCCGACGACCTCGCCGACTTCCGGCGCCTCGCGCAGCATCCGGCACAGTTCGTCCAAGGCTGGCGCGAGATCGTCGACCGCCAGCACCCGCAGCCCGCTCACGGCAGCACCCCCGGCTGGAACCGCGGCACCCGCAGCACGACCCGGGTGCCTTCGCCGACCGCGGTTTCCACCGTCAACCCGTACCAGGCCCCGTACACCGTCCGCAATCGTCTGTCCACATTGGCCAGTCCGAGTCCGGTGCCGTCGCCGCTGCCCGCGAGGATGGCGGCGGCGCGTTCGGGCTCCATGCCGACCCCGTCGTCCTCGACGCTGATCACGCAGTCGTTCCCTTCCGCCTGTCCGTGCACCTGGACGAGCCCGGTGCCCGACCGCGGCTCGATGCCGTGCCGGATCGCGTTTTCCACGAGGGGTTCGAGTACCAGGTACGGCACCGCCACCGCAAGCACTTCCGGCGCGACCCGCACCTGCACCTTCAGTCTTTCGCCCAGCACCGCCCGCTGCAGCGCGAGATACGTTTCCACCGCGCGGAACTCCTCGGCGACCACGGTGTACTCGCCGTGCCGCGACAGGCTGTAGCGGGTGTAGTCGGCGAAATCGAGCATCAGATCGCGAGCACGGTCCGGTTCGGAACGGACGAACGACGCGATGACGGTGAGTGCGTTGTAGACGAAATGCGGCGACATCTCCGCCCGCAAGGCCCGAAGCTCGGCTTGGGCCGCCTGGTCCGCGGAAGCTTCGAGCCGCCCCCGTTCCAAAGCTTGCACCACGAGGTCCGCCGCCTGCCGCGTGACCGCGCCGGGCACCTCGCCGACCAGCAGCAACGCGCCCACCAGTTCGTCGTGGACGTGCAGCGGAACGGCGGTCACGCTACCCGCGGTGACCGGTTCTTCCTGGTGCAGCACGTCGTCCAGCGCTTGGGACACCGCGTCGTCGGCACCCGGCCGCCCGGACCACATCAACGTGCCGGACAGATCCGCCAGGCCCAGCCCCGCCACCTCGAACAGCCGCCGCAGCCCGTGCGCGGCCCGTCGGGCGCGCACTGCGGACAGGCCGTCCTTCAGGTCGTCGGCGACCTTCCGCGCCGCCCCGAGCACGCCGACAGCGTCCGGGCGGGAGCGCCACGGCAGCCGGGCACTCTCGGTCATCGACGAGCCTCCCCTCGGGTACCTGGGGGAGTTGATACTAGCGCTGAAGACGGCGAAGGGGACTTTCGTGCGGAAAGTCCCCTTCGATCGCGATCAGAGGCTAGCAGCTCTGCTTGTAGAAGTACTTCGAGTTGGCGTCCAGGTCGTCCTTGGTGATCGAGTGCAGTTCGGCGGTCAGGTTCCGCTCGTTCGGCTTGCCCTCGAGCGCGGCCACCGCCTGGTCGACGCCCTTGGTGCCGATCTGCGCCGGGTCCTGTGCGATGAGCGCCTGGTACTCGCCCTTCTTCAGACCGTCTACTTCGGACGGGCTGGCGTCGAAGCCGACCAGGTTGACCTTGCCGATCTTGCCCGAGTTGCGCAGACCGGTCGCCGCGCCCTCGCCGGTGTTGAGGTTGGTGGCGAAGATGCCGATCAGGTCCGGCGTCGAGACCAGTGCCGCGGTCACCTTCGACGCGGCTTGGTCCGGTTCGTTCTTGGTGAACTGGATGCCCGCGGACTTGAGGTTCGGGTGGTTCTTCAGCTCGTCCTCGAAGCCTTTCGCGCGGGCGGCAGTGGTGGACGTGCCCGCGATGGTGTCTAGGATCAGCACCGAACCCTGCTTGTCGCCGACCAGCTTCGCCATGGTCTGCGCGGCGAGCTTGCCGCCTTCGGCGTTGTCCGAGGAAACCGACGACACCGCGACGCTCTTGTCTTTGAGCGAAGTGTCGACCTCGACGATCTTCGCGCCGCGGTTCTTCACCAGCTGGATCGGAGCGAGCATCGCCTGGTCGTCGGTCGGCGCGACGAGCAGCGCGGCGGGCGGGTTGGAGCCCATCGCGTTCACGATCGGAGTCTGCATCGCCGCGTCGAACTTCTGCGGCGCCTGCGTGGTCAGCTCGTAACCGAGCTTCTTCGCTTCCGCCTCCGCGCCGCACTGCATCGAGATGTAGAACGGCTCCGCCTGCACACCTGGCACCAGCGCGAGCTTCTTGCTGTTCGCGGAGTTGCCGCCGGGCTTGTCTCCGGACCCGCTCTGTCCCACCTGCCCGGTGCCGCACGCGGTCACCAGCAGCGCCGCGGACGCGAGAGTCCCCGCGGCGAGGACGGTTTTGCTGAATTTCATCGTAAGCACCTCTTTGTACTCGGGGACCGGTTCAGCGGGAGTTGCGCTTGCGGCGGCGGCGCTGGTCGAACCACACCGCCGCGATCAGGACCGCGCCGATCGCGATGTATTGCCAATAGTCCTGCACGTGGGTGATGTTCAAGCCCTTGTTCAGCACCGCCGGGATGAACACCCCGATCACCGTGCCCAGCATCGAGCCGACGCCGCCGAAAAGGCTGGTGCCGCCCATCACCGTCGCGGAGATGGCGTTCAGATTGTCGTTGGTGTGCGCCGAGATCGTGGTCGAGTTCTGGTAAGCCAGCGACATGAAACCGGCGATCCCGGCCAGGAAACCGGTGAGCAGGTACACCTTCAGCAGGTGCGCGGTCACGCCGATGCCCGCCCGCCGCGCCGCCTCGGCGTTCGAGCCGACCGCGAACGTGTACCGGCCGAACCGCGTGGTGTGCAGCAGCCACGCGCCGATCAGCGTGATCACCACGGCCACCAGCACGAGGTTCGGGATCCCGCCGAACGACGTGCCGTAACCGAGGGTCTGGTTCAGTTCGGTGGGCACGCTGCGCACGTCCGACCCGTTGTTGAGCAGGTACGACACGCCGAGCGCGGCGCCCATGGTGCCGAGCGTGACGATCAGCGGCGGGATGCCCGCCACCGCGATGAGGAATCCGTTGATGAGGCCCCAGACCGTGCCCGCGAGCACCGCCGCGACGAGCCCGACGGTGATGACGCCCCAGCCGGCCTGCGTGGCGTTGCCGCCGCTGAGCGCCTCCATGGTCTTGCCCGCGACCATCCCGGCGAAGATCAGCACCGATCCGACGGACAGGTCGATGCCGGAGGTGATGATCACGAACGTCATGCCGACCGAAAGCACTAGCAGCACGGACGTTTCGATCAGCAGCGTCTGCAGGGTGAACAGATTCGCGAACTGGCCGCCCGCGATGGCGATGAACACGGCGATCAGCGCGATCAGGACCAGCGCGATCCAGAAGGTGTTGGCTCCGACGAGCCGTTTCCCCAGCGGAGGCTTGACGAACTCGCCGTCCACAGTGGTCTGAATGTCCTTCGTCGGAGCACTCATGCCGCCTCCTCCTGGACCAGCGCGCCGGTCATCGCCGCGACCAGGTCTTCGAGTTTCGTGTCCGGACCGGCGAACCGGGCGACGCGCCTGCCCTGCAGCAGCACCTCGACCCGGTCCGACACCGACAGCACCTCGGGCATGTTGTGGCTGATCAGCACCACCGCGATGCCCTTGTCCCGGACTTTCTTGATCACGTCCAGCACCCGTCCGCGCTGCCGCACGCCCAGCGCCGCGGTCGGTTCGTCCATGAACACGACCTTCGACGCCCAGGCCACCGACCGGGCCACCGCGACGCTCTGCCGTTGCCCGCCGGACAACGAGCCGATCGACACTTCGGTGCTCTGCAGCGTGACGCCGAGCTTCTCGAACTCGACCACGGCCTGCCGCCGCATCTCCGCCTTGTCAAGCATGCCGAGCTTGCCGAGGATGCCCTTGCGCGGGATTTCCCTGCCGAGGAAAAGATTCGCCGCCGGGTCGAGTTCGGGAGCGACGGCGAGATCCTGGTACACGGTCTCGATCCCGGCCCGGCGCGCGGCCACCGGCGAGTCAAGGTGGATCTCGCTGCCGTCGAGCAGGATCCTGCCCGACGTCGGCTGTTCGGCCCCGGACAGGCACTTCACGAGCGTGGACTTGCCCGCGCCGTTGTCGCCGATCAATGCGGTCACCTCGCCCGCGCGCGCCTGGAAAGACGCGCCGCGCAAGGCTTCCACCGATCCGTAGTGCTTGGTCAGGTCCACCGCGTCGAGCAGGATCTCGCTCATCGGCGCTAACTCCTTTCAGCGGCAGGCGGACGGCATCGGATGACAGTGAGCGCACCGGACAGCTCGGTCTGGCCCGCGGCGAACGGCACCGCGTAGGTGTCGCCCTTGGCCACCGGGAATTCGCCGCCGTTTTCGGTGCGCAGGGTGCCTTCGCCGTCGAGCGCGACGAGCACGCTGAACGACGGGTCGAGAGAGAAGGCGTTGCCGGACAACTGAATGCGGTCCGCGCGGAAGAACTCCGCCGAGTCCGGCGCGAGCAAGTCCACTGTGGTCGCTTCGTCGCCGGAGGTGTGCTTCACGATCGTCTTGAGCCGGTCGTCGTCCCAGCCCGAGGTGTCGAGCGTTTCGATCGCGGTGTCGAAACCGATGCCGAGGTGCCCCTTTTCCGGCGAGGCGAGGAAGTCACGCCATTCCAGGGTCAGCGAGAAGTCCGTCGGCTGCTGCAACTCGACCACGAACACGCCCTCGCCGATCGCGTGCGGCAGCCCGGCCGGGATGTAGACCGTGTCGCCCGCCTGCACCGGAATGCTGTTGAGCGCGCCCAGCATGCTCGGCGCGTCCTGTTCGCGAGTCCATTCGGCGACGGTTTCCTTGCTCAGCGTCTCCCGGAAACCCGGGTACACCCGCGGGTCGTCGCCGTAGGTGCCGACGACGATCCATGCCTCGGTCTTGCCGAAGTGCGAGTCGAAGTGCTTGCGGGCGAAGGAATCCGACGGGTGGAAGTGCACCGGCAGCCGCTGTCCGGCGTCGAGCAGTTTCACCAGCAGACCGGTCGAATCGCCGAGCTTGGCGACGTGCGCCGCGCCCAGCCACGCGTCCGCGTCGGCGCGGACGGCGTCGCGCAGCCAGACCCCGCTGGGCAGCTTGGTGAGGCCGTTGGTTTCCTGGCCGAACATGGTGGTGACGGAACCGACCCAGTCCTCCGGCCCGAACTTCGAGTCGGTGCCGCTGGCGCCGCGCAGGGCGGCGATGGCGTCGCCGCCCCGGTAGAACTGCGGCGGCTGGTTGGCCGGGAGCGCGACCGGTTCGAGGTGCTTGGTCACAGGGCGGCCTCACCGGAACCGCGGGCGACTAGGTGCACGGGCAGAACTACCTTTCTCGGGGCGGACTGGTCGCCCTGGATCCGGGCGAACAGCAGCTCGGCCGCTGCGTGCCCGAGGGCGCTGACGTCGTGGGCGATCACGGTGACCGGCGGGTCGAGCAGATCCGCCAGCTCGAAATCGTCGAAGCTCACCAGCGCTGGCCGGTGCTCGGAGTGCGCGAGCGCGCGCAGCAGGTGCACCGCGACCCGGTTGTTGCCCGCGATCACGGCGGTGGCCGGATTCGGCCCGCCGATCAGCTTGCGCACCGCCTGTCCGACGGTTTCCGGCGTCGGCGTCTGCATCGCCACGAGGCTCTCGTCGTAGGAGATCCCGTTGCGCACGCAGCCCTCGCGGAACCCGCGGAGCCGTTCGGCCGCGGTGAAGATGTCCGGGCTGTCGCCGAGGAAGGCGATCCGGCGGTGCCCGTGCCGCACGAGGTGGCCGACCGCCTCGATGGTGCCGCCGAGGTTGTCCACGAGCACGGTGTCGGCCACGATGTCGCCGGCCGGGCGGTCGAGGAACACCACCGGCGTGCCCGCGCGCATCTCCGGCACGAGATAGCCGTGCTGCAGCCCGGCGGGCACGATCAGCAGCCCGTCCACGCGCCGTGCGCAGAACTCCAGCGACAGCTCGCGTTCGCGGTCGGAGTTCTCGCCGGACGACCCGGTCAGCACATGTCTGCCGAACGACGTGGCGATCCGTTCCACCGCGCGGTTCAGCTCGGAGTAGAAGGGGTTGCCGACGTCCTCGACGACCAGGCCGATGGTGCCGGTGGTCGAGCCGCGGCGCAGGTTGCGCGCGCCGAGGTTCCGGCGGAACCCCAGCTGTTCGATCGCGGCCACCACGCGTTCGGCGGTGTCCGGATGCACCGCGGGTTCGTCGTTGACGACCCGCGACACCGTTTTGATGCTGACGCCGGCCAGCCGCGCCACATCGCTCATCGTGGCCCGCCTGCTGGCGGGGCGGGGAAGCCCGTCCGCGTCCCGGCCCGAGTGAGACAACGTTGTCATAATGCGGGGGATTGGACACCATCCGGCCGCTCGCTGTCAATGGCGCCCGGCCCGCGCTGCCCGCTTCGACGAATTCGCTGGTGCGGATGGTGGACATCGTTGTCTCGAATCGGACAGGCTCTCACCGCGGTCTTGACGATCCGGTGAGCCATTGCCCAAGGTGGCCCGCATCGACGGTGCGCGACAAGGTTGTCATCGATGCCTCGAAGGCCGGTGACGGCGGGTTCGCGCCGGACAACTGGAGAGGCGATGGCGATGGCGCGAGCGCGCTGGAGAGCCGGACTGATCTTCCTGACCTCCGCGGTCGTGGCGACAGGGGCCTGCCTGGTCCCCGCCGCCCCCGCACTGGCCGATCCCGCACTGGCGGATTCCGCGAAAGCCGCTGACCTGGCGAAGTGGGTGAACCCGTTCGTCGGCACCCGGCCCGGCGGCGCGGACCACGGGACCGGCGGCGGCGCGGGCAACACCTTCCCCGGCGCGGTCGCGCCGTTCGGGATGGTGCAGTGGAGCCCGGACACGAAGAAATCCCAGCCGGGCGGCTATTTCTACGACGACAACACGATCACCGGCTTCAGCCTCACGCACCTGTCCGGCGCGGGCTGCACCACCTATCAGGACCTGCCGTTCATGCCGTACGTCGGCGAGATCAGCACGTCGCCCGCGACCGATCCGGGCCACTACACCTCGACCTTCTCCCATCAGAACGAACACGCGACCCCTGGCGCGTACGACGTCGCCCTCGACAACGGCGCGAAAGTCGAGCTGAGCGCGACTCAGCGCACCGGTTCCGGACGGTTCACCTACCCGGCGGGCGCGGCGTCCACATTGCTGGTCAACACTTCCGGCTCGGTCAACGGCACCGACGACGCGTCGATCAGCATCGGCAAGGACACCATCAGCGGCTGGGCGACCAGCGGCCGGTTCTGCGGCGCGAAGAACGCCTACCGGGTCTACTTCTCGGCGAAGTTCGACACCCCGTTCGAGTCCGTCGGGACGTGGAAGAACGGCGCGGTGACGCCGGGCAAGACCGCGGAGACCGGCGGCGCCAAGGCGAAGGTCGCACAGCCCAACGGCATCGGCTCCTCGATGGCGCGCCCGGCGGCGGCGAAACCGCAGGACACGACTGTCAGCGGCCCGGGCAGCGGCGGTTACGTGACGTTCCCGAACCTCAACGGCGCGCAGGTCAACGTCCAGGTCGGACTGTCCTTTGTGTCCGTCGACGGGGCGAAGGCGAACCTGAAAGCGGAGAACAACGGCAAGAAGTCGTTCGACGCGGTGGCCGCGTCCGCGCGGAAGGCGTGGAACGACCAGCTCGGCAAGATCCAGGTCAGCGGCGGCAGCGACGCCGACACCACGACGTTCTACACCTCGCTGTACCACTCGCTGGTCCAGCCGAACGTCTTCTCCGATGTGGACGGTCGCTACCCGGGCTTCGACGGCCGGATCCACCAGGCCGAACGCGGCCACGCGATGTACACCAACATCTCCGGCTGGGACATCTACCGTTCCGAGGTCCCGCTGCTGGCCACGATCGCGCCGAAGGAAACCTCGGACCTCGTGCGCTCGATGATGGCGTTCGCCGAACAAGGCGGTTCGTGGGACCGGTGGACGGTGGCGAACGACTACACCGGCGTGATGAACGGCGATCCGTACCACATCATCGTTTCCAGCGCCTACGCGTTCGGCGCGCGTGACTTCGACGCGCAGAAAGCGTTGCTGCTCATGATCAAGGGCGCGACGCAGCCGACCCAGGGCTACACCGAACGGCCGGGTCTGCAGGACTACCAGCGTCTCGGTTACGTGCCCGGCGCGGCGGCGGACACGCTGGAATACACGAGCGCGGACTTCGCCATCGCCCAGTTCGCGAAGCGGCTCGGCGACGGGGCCACGTACACCACGTTCATGAAGCGCGCACAGAACTGGCAGAACCTCTACAACCCGGGCAGCGGACACCTTCAGCCGCGCAACTCGGACGGTTCGTTCTCCGGGAACTACGACCCGGCCAGCTCGCAGGGCTGGGTCGAGGGCAACGGCGCGCAGTACGACTGGATGGTTCCCTACGACCTCGCCGGTCTCGTGACTGCCTTCGGCGGAACGAGTGCAACTCAGTCGCGTTTGGACACTTTCTTCACGAAGCTGAACGCCGGAACCCATGAGCCGTACGCGTTCCTCGGCAACGAGCCGAACTCGAACGCGCCGTATGTGTACTCGTTCGCCGGTGCTCCGGCGAAGACGCAGAACATCGTGCGCCGGGCGATGGACGAGCTGTACAACCCGCGTCCGGAGGGTTTGATCGGCAACGACGACCTCGGGCAGATGTCGTCCTGGTACGTCTGGTCCGCGCTCGGCGTCTACCCGGAGATCCCGGGCCGCGCCGAAACCGTGCTGACCACGCCGCGCTTCGCACACGCCGAGGTGACCACCGGGTCGGGCAAGAAGATCACTGTCAACGCTCCCGGCACCGGTGAGTACACCAGCGGCCTGAAGGTGAACGGCAGCGCGGCCAGCAAGGCGTGGCTGTCGGAAGGGCTGATCTCGCAGGGCGGCAAGCTGGACTTCACCCGGTCGGCGACCGCCACCGCGTGGGGCTCCGCTCCGGCCGACGCGCCGCCGTCGTTCCGCGAGCAGGAGAAGCCCAGCTTGTCCTTTGTGGACCCGGCACGCGCGGTGGTGCCCGCCGGCACGACCTCGACCGTTTCGGTGGGCGTGCAGGATCTGTCCGGCAATGCGAAGACCTGGACCTACTCCGCGGGCAGCGCCGACGGCATCACGCTGACGCCCGCGACCGGTTCCGTTCAGGTCCCGGCGGCCGGAAAGGGCCACGCCGAGGTGACGGTGAGCGTTCCGGCGGGCACCTCCGACGGTCCGCGCCGGATCCCGGTCACCTTCTCCTCGCCGGGCCTCGCGGACGTGCAGGCGGTGCTGACGGTACTGGTGGCGAAGCCGAACAGCTGGCTGGCCACCGTGAACAACACCGGGCTCTCGCCGGACGCGAACTCGGCGGCCGGGAACTTCGACGGCGGCGGCTGGAGCTATTCCGCGGACGCGCTGGCCAAGGCCGGGGCCAAACCGGGCAGCACGGTGTCGAGCGACGGGCTGAACTTCACCTGGCCGTCGTACCCGGTCGGCGACCCGGACAACGTCGTGGCCGCGGGCCAGACGATCACCCTGTCCGGTTCGGGACGGCTCGCGCTGCTCGGCTCCGCCAGCAACGGCAACGCACAGGGCACGCTCACCGTCACCTACACCGACGGCAGCAAGTCCACCGCCACTGTCGGGTTCTCCGACTGGACCCTGGGCGGCGGCGGAGCGCAGCCGGCGTTCGGCAACCGGATCGTGCTGTCCACTCCGTACCGCAACTCCGCGGGCGGCGACCCGCAGCAGATCCGCACGATGGTGTTCGCCACCGCGCCGATCACGCTGGACGCGGGCAAAACCGTCGCGAGCGTGACGCTGCCGAGCGGCGTCAGCGGCGGCTCGATGCACGTGTTCGCCATCGCCGCGGGCTGATCCCACCGTTCCGTGAAGGGCTCCTTGAGGGAATCAGATTCCCTCAAGGAGCCCTTCACGGACTTTTCCCAAGGAGTCCTATGAGAAGCAGGGTTTTGGCGGGCGCGACGGCGCTCGCTGTGGTCGCGGCGGCGCTGACGCCGGTCGCGGCGCAAGCGCGTCCGGCCGATCCGCTGGACGCGGTGAACACGTTCATCGGCACGCAGGACGAGGGCAACACCTTCCCCGGTGCGTCCGCGCCGTTCGGCATGGTCCAGTCCAGCCCGATCACCACGCATTACGCGGGCTATCTCTACACCGACACCGCGATCCGCGGCTTCGGCCATTTCTTCCTGTCCGGCGCGGGATGCTGGGAACAGGGCGGCCTCGTGTCGATGCTGCCCACCACCGGCGAGATCGGACCGGGCGCGGCGTTCGACACCAGCAAGCCCGCGACCTTCGACCAAGCCAAGTACGCCGCGCCGTACACGCACGAAGGCGAAGTCGGCAAACCCGGCTACTACAAAGTGCACCTGACCGGCTACGGCGGCATCGACGTCGAAACGACGGCCAGCACTCGCAGCGGCGTCGAACGGTACTCGTTCGCGAAATCGGGCCCGGCCAACGTTTTCGTGAACGTCGGGCAGGCCAACGCGAAGGAGCCGGTCAGCGGAAGCAGCGTCCGGATCGTCGACGACCACACCATCGCGGGCACTGTCGAATCGCAAGCTTTCTGCGGCGGCAAGCCGTACACCACTTACTTCACCACGAAATTCGACCAGCCGTTCTCCTCGTACGGAACCTGGTCGCCGGACGGCGGCACGCCCGGCAGCCGCTCGGCGCAGGGCGGTGCGGGCCTGCGCGGCGCGTGGCTGACCTTCCCGAAGGGCGGCCAAGTCACTGCCACCACGTCGATTTCCCAAGTGGACGCTCGTGGCGCGGACATCAACCTCGCCGCCTCGCGCGTCCGCCCGTTCGATGCCGTGAAGAAGGACGTCCAGCGCGACTGGCGCCGCGAACTGTCCAGTGTGGACATTACCGGTGGAACTCCGGACGACCGCACGGTTTTCTACACCTCGCTCTATCACGCCTTCCTGCAACCATTGACCGCGAACGACGCCGACGGCCGGTACTACGGCTTCGACAAGAAGATCCACCGCGCGATCGGCTGGACTTACTACGACTTCTTCTCCCTCTGGGACACGTACCGCTCGCAGAACCAGTTGCTGGCCCTGCTGAAACCGGACCGAGCCCGCGACGTCGCGAAGAGCATCCTCGCCATCCACGACCAAGGCGGCTGGCTGCCGCGCTGGGCGTACGCGAGTCAGGAAACGAACACCATGACTGGCGACCCGGTCACGCCGTTCCTGGTCGACCTGTGGCGGTTCGGCGCACTGAGCGGCGACGAAATGCACGCCTACCAAGCGCTGCTGCAAAACTCGACCGAGATCCCGCCCGCAGCATCGCCTTTCCAAGGCCGCTCCGGCAACGAGAGCTATCAGGCCGACGGCTTCGTCCAATACGACCCGAACTTCCCGAAGAAGGGCCAGGACACCGATCCGGCACACGGCGCGTCCGCGACTCTGGAATACGCCCTCGCCGACTGCTCCCTCTCGGTAATGGCCTCCGCACTCGGCCGGAAGCAGGACGCGAAGCAGTTGGCGGCCAAGGGCCGGACGTACGCGACGCTGTGGGATCCGTCCGTAACGGACCGCGGCTTCACCGGCTACTTCCGTCCGAAGGTGACCGGCGGAAGCTGGTACACCCCGGCTGACGGCCCGTACAGCCCGCAAGGCCAGGACGGCTTCCACGAGGGCACGGCGTGGCAGTACCAGTGGCTGGTGCAGCAGGACGTGCCCGGCTTGGTCGAGAAGATGGGCGGCGCAGCCAACGCGGGCAAGCGGCTCGACGACTTCTTCGCCTACGACGATCTGGTGAAGGACCCGGCGAAGACCGCGCACGAGAAGTGGGTCGTCGGCCCGTACGACTACTACAAGCAGTTCCGCTACAACCCCAACAACGAGCCCGATCTGCACTCGCCGTGGATGTACACGCTCACCGGGCAGCCGTGGAAGACCTCCGCGGTGGTGCGGGCCGCGCACACGCTGTTCACGAACGCCCCCAACGGCGTCACCGGCAACGACGACCTCGGCACCATGTCCGCCTGGTACGTCTTCAGCGCGCTCGGCCTCTACCCGGCGGTCCCGGGCACCGGGAACTTCGTGCTCAACGCACCGAGGTTCGCCAAGTCCGTGCTGCATCTGCCTAACGGCCGCGACTTCACCATCAACGCGCGCGGCGCGAACGGGGCGCAACTGCAGTACGTCTCCGGGCTTCGCGTCAACGGCACGGCGTCGGACAAAACGTTCGTCAGCCTCGAACAGCTGCGCCGCGGGTCCACTCTGGACTTCGCGCTGACCGGCGACGCACCGAAGGCGACGTGGGGAACGTCACGCTCCTCCGCGCCGGCTTCTCCTTGTGCCGGTTAGTGATCGCTGCGGGACAGTCGGTGAAGACCGCCTCCCGGATCTTGGGATCCGGAGGCGGTCTTTCCCGTTAACCGGGCATTTCCCGCCCGTTTCCGCCTCGCGTCCGGAATTGGTGCAGACCATTGCCGGGGCAGCTCGTGACCAGAGTCACGGACCCCGGTGTTCCGGTGGGACCGGTCACGCCTCACACTGGTCTCATACCCGTTCGACAGTGCTGTTGACGCCAGGTGGTTCAGTCCGCCTCGGACAGTCGCGTCGGACGTGTTTTTTGTGTGTGCAGTCAGCACGCACCAGGTGACGCACAGGAGGATGTCGTGTCCAGCAAGGCCGCTCTCGTGTTCCGCGTGGCCGCAGTCGCCGAGGCCCTGTCCTGGCTCGGCTTGCTGATCGGGATGTTTCTCAAGTACGTCGTCGACGCGTCTAACGAGGGCGGCGTGCCCGTCCTCGGCATGGTGCACGGCGTCGTCTTCGCGCTGTACGTGATCACCTCCCTGTCCGTGGCGAAGCCGCTGGGCTGGCGCGGCAAGACCCTGGTGCTGGCGCTGCTCGCGAGCATCCCGCCGCTGTTCACCTGGCTGTTCGAGAAGTGGGCCCTGCGCAACGGCAAGCTGGACGGCCCGCAGCGGCTGACCCAGGGCGGCGTCGGACTCTTCGTGCGCACCCAGGAGCCGGTCGGCGTCTGATCTTCCGCTTTCCGAAGGGCCCGTGCGAGAAGCGCGGGCCCTTCGTGCGTTTACGAGGTGAAGTCGCCCGCGGACTTGCGGACCTTGGTGAGCAGTTCGGTCAGCTGCTCCACCTGCCGCTCGGTGAGCCCGGTGAGCCCGAAGTCGATGCCGGTGACCGCGGCGGTGGCGGCCTCCCGCAGCGCGCGGCCGTCGTCGGTGATCTCGACGAGCGTGGTGCGCCGGTCGGTCGGATGCGGCACGCGCTTCACGAGCCCGTCGCGCTCGAGCCGGTCCACTATGTTGGTGACGCTGGTGGGATGCAGCTGCAGCCGTTCGCCCATCACCCGCATCGGCAGCCGCGCGTTGCGGGAGAAGGTGAGCAGCACGAGCGCCTCGTAGCGGGCGAAGGTGAGGCCGTGCGGCTTCAGAGCGCCGTCGACCGCCGACTGGATGATCTGCTGCACCCGCATCACACCGGTGACCGCGGCCATGGTTCCGGCCGGGCCGATCCGGTCTTCCCACAGCTGCGCGGCACGGGCGATCGGATCGAACGGCAGCGGACGGTTCATGGCAACCGAAGCTACCAGCGGGTACCCCGGTCGTGGGGGTCGCCCTGCACAGAGCGGAACTTCCGCTCGGGAAGGAAGCCGACATGATCGTCGCGTTCAGCGTGAGCCCCTCGGCGGGAGAGCCGGACGGCGGAGTGAGCGAGGCCGTCTCGCGCGCGGTGAAGGTGGTGCGCGAATCCGGGCTGCCGAACTCGACCAGCTCGATGTTTACAGAGCTGGAAGGCGAGTGGGACGAAGTCATGGCGGTGGTGAAGAAAGCGGTGGAAGCCGCGGGGGAGGGCTCGGCGCGGGTCGGGCTGGTGCTGAAGGCCGACATCCGCCCCGGCTACGACTCCGGACAGCTCACCGCGAAGGTCGAGCGGGTCGAAGCGCACCTGCGCGAGGACTGAGCTAGGGAATCGGCGGCGTGAACGCGACGGTCCAGCGTCCCTTGGCGCTGGTCACCGCGAGCCGGTAGCTGAACTGCTCGCCCGCCCCGGTCTTCCCGTGCACGACGGCCGTGGTGGGGGAGCGTTCGTCCGGGGTGAGCTGCACGGAAATGTCGCGCGCGCTGCCGTCCTTGAGGACGCTGACGTAGTCCTTGGCGAGTTCGCCGCCGCCGGAGCCGGGGACGTCGAAAAGCCCGGCGAGCGCGTCCGCGTCCCGCCCGCTCAGCGCGGCGGCCAACTGGGTCCGCAGTTCCGGCGGGGACGCCGCACCCGGCGGGTCCTGGTGCGCGACGGTCACCGTGATGCTGGCGATCCACGCCAGAGCGACCACGACGGCGGCGGCCACCGTGGCGTTGCGCCGGCTCAGCATCCTCGGCCTCCTAGTTGTCCTCGCCCAGAGCATGCCTCAGGGGCGTGCGCATGCCAAAAGCGAACCTCGGGGCTGCTGCTGAACTCTCGCGGCGGGGCGTGCCAGGATGGAGGGCGTGACACACCCACGCGGATCTGCAGCGAACTCAGCGGCCATGTCCGCCGCGTTGTCCGGCGCGGTCGACCTGTCCGCGCTCAAAGCCAGGGCGGAGGCGTCCCGGAACCAGCCGCCCGCGCCTCCGGCCGGGGCCGGCGCCGGCGCCACCGCGCCGCCGTCGGACACGGTGCTCGAGGTCACCGAGGCGACCTTCCAGTCCGTCGTCGAACTCTCGCTCAACCAGCTCGTGATCGTCGACCTGTGGGCCGGGTTCTCCGAGCAGTGCCAGCAGCTGACCGCGGTGCTGGAGCGGCTGGCCGGCGAGGGCGGCGGAGCCTGGGTGCTCGCGAAGGTGGACGTCGAGGCGAACCCGCGCATCGCGCAGGCGTTCGGCGCGCAGTCGGTCCCGACCGTGGTCGCGATCGCCGGCGGCCAGCCCGTGGACGCGTTCTCCGGCGCGCTGCCGGAGCCGGAGATCCGCAAGTGGCTGGGCTCCCTGCTCGACGCCCTGCGCGACCGCCTGCCCGGCATCCGCGCCGCCGAGGAGGCCCGCGGCCCGGTGGAGGAGCCGGAAGACCCGCGCTTCACCGAGGCCGAGGAAGCCTTCGAGCGAGGCGACTACGCCGCCGCGCAGGCCGCGTACGAGCGCATCCTGGACGCCGAACCGGCCAACGAGCTGGCGAAGAACGCTCTGGCGCAGGTCAAGTTCACCGCCCGCGCCGAAGCGGTCGACCCGAGCGCCCGCGAGAAGGCCGAAGCCGACCCGAAGGACATCGACGCCCAGCTCGCGGCCGCCGACCTGGACATCGCGGAACAGGACGTGGAAGGCGCGTTCCGCCGCCTGGTCGACGTCGTCCGCCGCACCGCGGGCGACGACCGCAACCGCGTCCGCGAACACCTGGTCGCGCTGTTCGAACTCTTCGACCCGGCCGACGAGCGCGTGGCCAAGGCCCGCCGCGACCTGGCGAGCGCGCTGTTCTGAGCCCCCACCCCGGTTTAGGTCCGTGAAGGGCTCCTTGAGGGACTCAGATTCCCTCAAGGAGCCCTTCACGGCTTTCTGGGGAGCGGCCACCGTCCGTGAGGGCCACCTTCACGGACGCTGATTCCCTCAGGGGCACCCTCACGACCCGCTGATGTCCGTGAGGGGAACCTTCACGGACTCAGATTCCCTCAAGGGGCCCTTCACGGACTCAACTGCCGCTTGCGCACCCAATGCGGCATTGGGTGCATCGCACGCACCCAATGTGGCGGCCGGTGCGTCACACGCACCCAATGTGGCATTGGGGCGCTAGCCCCGCCCCGACTCCCACTGCCGCCGACCCACCCGAACCAGCCCCGCAGCCCGATCCGAAGCTCCCTCAAGACCGTCATCACAATCAGCTTCGGGGCGCCCAGCCGCCGCTGTCGCTCAAGCAACCCAAGCGAAACCCCGACCTCAGGCGTACAGCTTGGAGCAGGAAGACGACCCTTCGAGGTACCCGCGCCGCAGCGCCTCGACCCGGTCGAACCCGCTGTCCGGCCGTTCCCCGTTCACGTTCGCCGACACGAGCCCGTCCGGCCGGAGCAGGTCCGCGATCGCCTCGTCCAGATCCCCCGAGGAGAGCTTCAGCTTCACGCCCCCGGTCGGATGGTTCGAGAACGCCGCCCAGGCGCCCACCAGGCAGGCCGTCCGCAACCCGGCGTTAGGCGTGTCGATCGAAGCACCCACGCCCTTCTGAACCCCGATCGCATACCGGGACGCCAGTTCGGCGAAGGCCGCGAAGTCGCCGAGCCCGCCCCCGGCCTTCCCGGCCATCTCGGCTTCCTGGTCCACCGGCTCGGCCAGCCGCTCCAGCGTCCGCTGGTCGAAGACCACCGTGTTGTCGTTCGGGCAATAAGACGCGGGCGGAGTGCTCGGCCCACCGGGGCAGCTGCCGGAACCCGCCCGGAACTGCGGCCCCTGCACGCCCGCGCCCTTGAACGCCTCGTCGAGGCTGGCCTTCAGGTCCGCCACCCGCTGCTCGTCGAACCGGGCGTCGCCCTTGCCCTTGTCGCCTGAGTCGAACGGCCGCTCAGTCAGCCGCTTCTGCACGTTCTGCGCGTTCATCCCCGCGCATTCCTTCGGCCCCTTCTCGAACCCGGCCTGGAACGCGTACGTCCGGTCGAACGCCGTGCCGTGCGCCTGCCGGTCGGTCGCGCTCGTCCCGGCCTGGTCGCGGATGAAGAACATCGCCGCCAGGATCTGGTCCAGCCCCTCCGCGGTGGAGACCCGGTAGAACTTGCTCTTGTCCTCGGCGACCCAGCGGAAGTACCCGCCGGCGAAACAGTCCGCCTGCTGTTCCTTCACCACGGTCGGCGTCGACTTCGAAATCCCCGCCGCGGCCCCGAGCCGGTACTGGATCGCGTGGCCGAACTCGTGCGCCAGCACGGTCACCACCGACATCGGCCCGAACCGCTTGCGCAGCATCGGCAGCAGCACGCCGCGGTCCCACGCGACCGAATCGTCGCCCGCGCAGTAGAACGCGTTCACCAGCTGCTTGACGCTGCCGCACGCGGTGTCCTCGGTGTCGCGCTTCGAGTCGTACGACAGCAGCGATTTGACCGGCTCGAACCGCTTGCCGCCGAACTCGGCGGGCAGCGCCTCGCTCCAGTAGGCCTGCACGTCCGCGATCGCGGCGGTGGCGAGCTGGTCGTCCTCGCCGCCGCTGGCGTTGCGCACCCGCAGGTCCGGCTTCGGCGCGTCGGACCGCAGCCCGCTCTCGAAGTGCGTGACCGGCAACCCGGCGACGTTCCCGGCTCCCGGCGTCGCCGGAGGAGTCTTGTCCCCGCACGCGGCTGTCCCCAGCACGGTCGCCGCGACCAGTGCGACCAGCGCGTACCGGCGTCCCCCTCGGCTCATGTTCCCTCGTTCCACTTCCGCGTCCGACAACGAACCCGGACATTACTGACCCGGTCGGCCGAATGCGGCGGCAATCCCCGAAGTGGGGTGCGAGCGCGCGCGGAGCGGGCCGGATATCGTCGCTGACCATGCGTGCAGTCCGCCGGTTCACCGTCCGCGCCAGCCTGCCCGAGCCGCTCGCCGGGCTCGGCGCACTCGCGACCAACCTTCGCTGGACCTGGCATCCGCCGACGCGCGACCTGTTCGCCTCGATGGACGCCGAACTGTTCAACAAGATCCGCGACCCGCTGCGCATGCTCACCGCGCTGCCGCCGGAGCGGCTCGAGGAGCTGGCGAAGGACGAGGACTTCCTGCAGCGCACCCGCGAGGCCGCCGCCGGGCTGGAGCGCTACCTCACCGAACCGCGCTGGTACCAGCGGCGCACCGACGACGGCCTGCCGCAAGCGGTCGCGTACTTCTCGATGGAGTTCGGGGTCACCGAGGCGCTGCCGAACTACTCGGGCGGCCTCGGCGTGCTCGCCGGCGACCACCTCAAGGCGGCCTCGGACCTCGGCGTGCCGATGGTCGGCGTCGGCCTGCTCTACCGGTCCGGCTACTTCCGCCAGGGCCTGTCGCTGGACGGCTGGCAGGTCGAGCACTACCCGGTGATCGACCCGAACGCGTTCCCGCTGGAGCTGGTCGCCGAGGGCGGCCGCCCGGTGCTGGTCGAGGTCGCCATGCCGGGCGGGCGCGACCTGCGCGCGCAGATGTGGCGGGCGCGCGTCGGCCGGATCCCGCTGCTGCTGCTCGACACCGACATCGAGGCCAACGACGAGGACCTCCGCTCGGTCACCGACCGGCTGTACGGCGGCGACGCCGACCACCGGATCCGCCAGGAGATCCTGGCCGGCATCGGCGGGTTCCGCGCGGTCCGGAAGTTCTGCGAGCTGACCGGGCATCCGCAGCCGAAGGTGTTCCACACCAACGAGGGCCACGCCGGGTTCCTCGGGCTGGAGCGCGCCCGCGAGATCATCCAGTCCGACGGGCTCGCTTTCGACGAGGCGCTGCCCGCCGTCCGCGCCGGGACCGTGTTCACCACGCACACCCCGGTCAGCGCGGGCATCGACCGGTTCCCGGTCGACCTGGTGCAGCGCTATTTCTCCGACGGCAGGCTCGTGCCGGACGTCGACGTGCGCCGCGTGCTGCAACTCGGCGCGGAGGACAACCCCGGCCTGTTCAACATGGCGCACATGGGCTTGCGGCTGGCCCAGCGCGCGAACGGCGTCTCCGAACTGCACGGCCGCGTCACGCGCCGGATGTTTTCCCGGCTGTGGCCCGGTTTCGACGAGGCCGAGGTGCCGATCGCGTCCATCACCAACGGCGTGCACGGGCCGACCTGGGTGGCGCGCGAGCTGAGCGCGCTGCTCGGCGGCAACCACGAGGAGTTCGGCCACGAGGGCCGCACGCCGGACAGTTCGCTGCGCGACGGCGTCAGCGACCAGCAGCTGTGGGAACTGCGCCGGGAACTGCGCGAGAAGCTCGTCGGCGAGGTCCGGCGGCGGGTGCGGGCGGCGTGGATGCAGCGCGGCGCCTCAGCGCTGGAACTGGGCTGGACCGACCGCGTCTTCGACCCGGACGTGCTGACCGTCGGCTTCGCCCGCCGCGTGCCGACGTACAAACGGCTCACGCTGATGCTGCGCGATCCAGACCGGCTGCGCGCGCTGCTGCTGGACGAGAAGCGGCCGATCCAGATCGTGATCGGCGGCAAATCGCATCCCGCCGACGAGAACGGCAAGCAGCTGATCCAGCAGATCGTGCGCTTCGTCGACGATCCCGCGGTGCGCCACCGCATCGTCTTCCTGCCGGACTACGACATGTCGATGGCCCGCTACCTCTACCGCGGCTGCGACGTGTGGCTGAACAACCCTGTGCGGACGCTGGAGGCGTGCGGCACGTCCGGGATGAAGTCGGCGCTCAACGGCGGCCTGAACCTGTCCATCAAGGACGGCTGGTGGGACGAGTGCTACGACGGCTCGAACGGCTGGGCCATCCCCACCGCGGACGGCGTCACCGACCCGCTCCGCCGCGACGACCTCGAAGCCGCGGCGCTGTACGACCTGCTCGGCCAGCAGATCGCGCCGCTCTACTACGACACCGGCGAGGACGGCGTGCCGACCGGCTGGCTGGCGATGGTCTGGCACACCCTGGAAACGCTGGGCCCGCGCGTGCAGGCGTCGCGGATGGTGCGCGAGTACGTCGATTCCGGCTACCTGCCCGCGTCGCGGATGGTCGCCGCCGCGACCGACAAGGGCCACCAGGGCGCGCTTTCGCTGGCCGACTACCGGACCAAACTGGAAGTCGCGTGGCCGCGCGTGCGGATCTTCGACGCCGAACTCCAGTACGACCACACCGGACGGCTCGTGGTGGGCGCCGAGGTCACCATCCGCGCCCGGATCGACCTCGCCGGGCTCGAACCGTCCGAAGTGGACATCCAGGCGGTGGTGGGCCAGGTCGGCGACGGGGACGAACTCGCGGACTCCGTGCAGGTCCCGATGACGCCGGACGGAATCGGCGCCTTCGCGGCGACGCTGCGCCTGCCGCGCGCGGGTTCGGTCGGCTACACGGTGCGGGTGCTGCCGAAGCACCCGCTGCTGGCCAGCCCGGCGGAGCTGGCGCGCGTCGTGCTCGCCTGAGGGGGTCACCGGGGGAAACTGACCGGCGGGGCGGAGTGGCGGCATTCCGTCTCCCGTTCGGCCAGTTTCCGCTCCAGGCGCCGCCGCGCGTTCCAGCACACGCCGAACGCGGTGAGCCACGCGCCGTTCGTCCAAGCCAGGGCGACAATCACAAACAGTTCCACCGGATCTCTCCATTTCATTTCCCGTGGACGGCTTCGTCGTGAACGTAGCTCCGGCGCGGCCGGGCACACCGCTGTTCCGGTGATTCTCTTGGGAAAATCGTGGCCGGTCGGTTCCTGGATTCGATACGCGTCGTCATCTCGAATTGCCGCTGCGTAGTCTTCGCGCGATTTTTCCGGGATTTTTTCCGCTGTTGACCACTTGTCAGCCGGGACTTTTCCGGGTTTCCCCAGAAAAACGCTGCTGGAGCGGGTTCGGTTGGAATATTCCTGGCCAGAACGGCGGCGAAATTTCGTTTAGGATCCTTGCCCGTGATCGACAAAGGGGGAGTCCGCGTGGACTGGTCGCGCCCGGAACCGCCGATGAGCGTCGCGCTCCGCAGAGCGGTGGAGGCACTGCACAAGGGAAGCGGGGTCTGGCACGAGGACTTGCGCCGCCGGCTCGGCGCGGAACTGTGCGGTCGCTGGCACATTCCGGCCGCGGCCGCCGCGGCCGACGTGCGCGTGGTGGTCGTGGCCCGGCTCGCCGCGGTGCTCGCGAGCTTCGGCGACGACCGGCTCGCCGAGGTGTTCTGGGCGGCGTTCAACGTCGGGCTCCCGCGCGACGAGGAGAACGCGAAACTGGCCGGGAGGTTCGCCCGGCTCGGTCTCAGCCGCACCAAATGCGACGAGCAGCGGGAACTGTTCACCCGCCGGATCAAGGAAAGCCTCGCCCGCCCGCTGCCTCCGCTCGGCCCGGCGGAGCTGGCTTCGGCCCGCGCTCTGCTGGAGCCGCCTGCCGCCCGTCCGGGACCGCACGTCGTCGACGCGTTTTCGGATCTGCCGCGCTACGCGCTGGCGAGGTTTCCGGAGGACCCCGTGCGGATACCGTTCCTCGGCAAGGAACCGCTGATCGCGTCGCTGGCCGGGGCGGGCGATTGGTGCTGTGTGTTCACCGACGACCGGATGCTCGGCGAGTACGGGAAAGCACTGGGACAGCGGTGGTCGAGCGTCCGGTCGTGCTCGGGCCGGGAAGCCGCGCAGGCGGCCGTCCGGCGGGAAGCGGGACTGCTGGTGAACCCGAACGCGGGTTTCGGCGGCGGAACTGAGCGGATGCTGTCGCTGCCGCCCGCCGTGGTGCGGCAGATCGCCGGAACCCCGGAGCCGCGATGACCGGGTACGAAGCCGATCCCGCGCAGCTCGGCCACGCCGCCGACCGGCTGGCCGAACTGAACGCGGACACCAAACAGCGCCGCGGCGCGTTCCGCTACAGCGCCCAGCCCGGCCGGGCCGGCGAGGCGCTGCTGGCGCGCAGCCTGGAGCGCTTCCAAGGCGCGTCCGTACGCGCCGGAGAAGTGGTCGCGACCGATCTCGCCCGGCTCGCCGAGCGGCTCGAAACGGCCGCGAAGCATTACGCCGCTTACGAATCCGACGCCGCCGACGCGATCGAAGAGATCGACGGCAAGCCGTCGGAGGACAACGGCCCCAGCGAGATCCGGACGGTTCTCGGCTGATGGCGGATTGGTCCGAGGACATCTCGTCGCTGATGCGCGCCGAGGCCGACCGGTGCAGCTGGCTCGCCAGGTTGCTGGACGCGATCGCCGCGGGGCTGGAAGAGCACGCCCTGCCGGAGTGGATCGGCGCGGGCGCGGAAGCGTATGCGGCAGTGCGCAAGAAGCAGCGCGATCAGGCCGAGGCCGCCGCGGAAGCCCATCGCGTCGCCGCAGCGGCGTTGTACCGCTACGCCGATGCCGCGCAAAGCTTGAAGAAACGCCTGCTCGACGGCGAAGACGAACCCTTGCTGCTGTCCGAACGCGGCCGGTGCGCCGACGACGCCGCGCAAGCACTGGACCGGGCCACCGAGCGGCTGGAAGAGCTTCAGCCCACTTTGGACGCGCTCCCGGCACAGCGTGCGGTCACCGTCGAACGCCCGTCGGTGGCCGAACGTCCGCCCTCGCTGAACCTGCCGACGCAGACGCGCCAGCCGGAATGGGACCGCGCGCAATTTCCGGTGCCAGGCGCGCCCAACCCGCACCTGCAAGCGTTGAGCGACGCCGTCCTCCGGCACTTCCAGACCAGCATCGGGACGATCTCGGCCCGGCTGGAACCGGACCGTTGAACCTCGTGAGTGTTTGTCCCGGTTAGGGCGTACCGTGTTCCGGCTGCCGGCGGGCTCAAGCGCCCCAATGTGGCATTGGGTGCGCCACACGCACCCAATGTGGCATTGGGGCGCACTACCGCCTCGCGACGCGAACATGCCGGAGAGGTTCCCGCCTCGTGCGTGTTAATCCCGGTTAGAACCGGGACAAACCCTCAGTCGACCGCCGCCGACCCGCCTTCCCGCACCGGCAGCCCAGCCGCCGCCCAAGCCCGGAACCCGCCCGCGAGATCCGTCGCCTTCACCAGCCCCAGCCGCCGCAGATCCGCCGCGGCCAGGCTCGACGCGTACCCCTCGTTGCACACCACCACCGCGACGGTCTCCGCCGAAACCCCCGGCAGCCGCCATTCGCTGTCCGGGGCCAGCCGCCACTCCAGGTGGATCCGCTCCACCACCACCGACCCGGGGATCTCGCCCTCGGCGACCCGGTTGGCGTACGGCCGGATGTCGACGATCAGCGCGCCGTCGGCCTGCAAATCAGCGGCGCGCGCCGGATCCGCCCGGTCCAGGGTGGACCGGGCGGCGGCGAGCGCGTGTTCGATCGTGGTCATGAACGCACAATGGCAGGAAGCGGCGGGATCTCGCTCGGCACGTCGGCGAGGCTCGCGTATTCGCGCGTCGGGACCAGCGGCGGCGAGTAGGCGTGCACGCTGGCCGCCGGTTCGCTGCCGACGCCGAGCACCTGGTGCGCGCGTCCGGCTCCGAAGCCGATGCCCTGCCCGGCGGTGTGCGTGCGGCGGCGCACCGGGCCGCCGGGGTAGCGGTACTCCTCGCCGAGTTCGCCCTGCAGCACGGTGAACGAACCCGACGCGCCGCCGTGGTCGTGCGGCTTCGTGTGCTGGCCGGGCAGCCAGGACAGCAGCCACAGCTCGACGCCGTCGGTGAGCGCGAGGCGCGCCCACCAGCGCCGGTCCTCGTCGAAGCGCAGGACCTCGCGCAGGCCGGTGGTCAGTTCGGTGGCGACCGTGCGGGTCAGGTCGGCCAGCTCGCGCGGCGTCCACAGCAGCCGCGACGGGTGCAGCAGTTCAGGCAGCAGCGGATCGGTCAGCTGGGGGTGGATTTCGACTTCCGGACGGACGATGGACGTGGTCAACGCGGATGCTCCTGGAATGAGTCGGAAGGTGCCGGACACGAGGCAGCGCGGCACGCCGAGGAGGATCAGCGTGCGTGCCGCGCCCGGCTACATCCGCTGGAAGCCACCAGGAGCAGGTCGATCGCGCGACGGCGCCAGAACACGGGGCGCGCGGACCTGGACATGCTCTGGATGCTGCCACAGCGCGGTGCTCCCGGCCGCTCGTCCCACCCGCTGGACGCCCGCCGCGCGGTTACCCCCGGGCGGGTGCGCGCCCGGGGGTGGGCGACCGCCACAATGGGCGCGTGAGCGAGCCGATCCTGCCCAGCGATCCTGACGACCTCGTCGTGCGGATGTCCGGTGTCGGCGTCCGCCGTACCGGAAACGACCTCCTCGCGGCCCTCGACTGGGCGGTGGAGCTGGACGAGCGATGGGTGGTGCTCGGGCCGAACGGGGCGGGCAAGACCACTCTGCTGCGCCTGGCCGCCGCCGAACTGCACCCCACCTCCGGCACGGTCGACCTCCTCGGCGACCGCATCGGCAAGGTGAACATCTTCGAGCTCCGCCCGCGCATCGGGTTCACCTCCGCCGCGATCGCCCAGCGCGTGCCCGGCGACGAGCGCGTCGGCGACGTCGTGGTCAGCGCCGGGTACGCGGTGATGGGCCGCTGGCGCGAGCAGTACGACCGGATGGACCTCGACCGGGCGACCGAACTGCTCGGCACGCTCGGCATCGCGCACCTGGCCGAGCGCACGTTCGGCACGCTGAGCGAGGGCGAGCGCAAACGCGTGCTGATCGCCCGGTCGCTGATGACCGACCCGGAGCTGCTGCTGCTCGACGAACCCGCCGCGGGCCTCGACCTCGGCGGCCGCGAGGACCTCGTGGCGCGGCTGTCGGTGCTCGCGATGGACCCGGACGCGCCGGCGATGGTGCTGGTCACCCACCACGTCGAGGAGATCCCGCCGGGCTTCACGCACGCGCTGCTGTTGCGCGAGGGCCGCGCGGTGGTGTCCGGCCTGGTCGACGACGTGATCACCAGCGAGAACCTGTCGAAGACGTTCGACCAGGACCTGGTGCTGCAGCGTTCGGGCGAGCGGTTCTTCGCCCGCCGCAGGTAGGTTTGTGCTTACCGGCCGGTAGCCTGCTGGCACCGCGTCAACGCCGTTAACGAGTGAGGAGTGCGCGTGGGAGAGTTCGTAACCCTGGAGGTCGAGGGCGGGGTCGGCACGATCCGGCTGGACCGGCCGCCGGTCAACGCGCTGAACAACCAGGTGCAGGCCGAGCTCGCCGAAGCCGCGCGCGAGGCGTCCGACCGCGACGACGTGCGCGCGGTGATCCTCTACGGCGGCGAGAAGACCTTCGCCGGCGGCGCGGACATCAAGGAAATGGCCTCCCGCACGTACCCGGAGATCGCGAAGTTCGGCGCCGAGCTGACCGCTTCGCTCGCCCGGGTCGCGAACATCCCGAAGCCGGTCGTCTGCGCGATCACCGGCTACGCCCTCGGCGGCGGACTCGAACTGGCGCTCACCGCGGACTGGCGGATCGCGGGCGACAACGTGAAGGTCGGCCAGCCGGAGATCCAGCTCGGCATCATCCCCGGCGCGGGCGGCACGCAGCGGCTGACGCGGCTGATCGGCCCGAGCAAGGCCAAGGACCTGATCTTCACCGGCCGGTTCGTGAAGGCCGAGGAAGCGCTCAAGCTCGGCATCGTCGACGAGGTCGTGGCCCCGGACGACGTGTACGCGGCCGCGCACAAGTGGGCGTCGCAGTTCGCGAACGGCCCGGCGGTGGCGCTGCGCGCGGCCAAGACGGCGATCGACTCCGGTCTCGACGTCGACCTGGCCACCGGCCTCAAGATCGAGACGCAGCTGTTCACCGCGCTGTGGGCGACCGAGGACCAGCGCAACGGCATGCAGTCGTTCATCGACAACGGCCCCGGCAAAGCCAGTTTCGAGGGGAAGTGACTTCCGTGTCCGACTCAGGAGTGTCCGACCCGGCGCCGAACCCGCACGCCACCGAAGACGAGGTCAAGGCTGCCTACGCCGACCCGAAGCTCGCGAACGTCCTCTACCACGACTGGGAAGCCGGGACGTACGACGAGAAGTGGTCGATCTCCTACGACGAGCGCTGCATCTCCTACGCCACCGACGTGTTCAACGCGGTGGCCGGCGAGGACGGCCAGCCCTACCAGCACGCCATGGAACTGGGCAGCGGCACCGGTTTCTTCCTGCTGAACCTGATGCAGGGCGGCGTCGCGAAGAAGGGTTCGGTCACCGACCTGTCGCCGGGCATGGTGCAGGTCGCGCTGCGCAACGCCGAGGGCCTCGGCCTCGACGTCGACGGCCGGGTCGCCGACGCGGAGCGGATCCCCTACGACGACAACACGTTCGACCTCGTGGTCGGCCACGCGGTGCTGCACCACATCCCGGACGTGCGCCAGGCGTTCGGCGAGGTGCTGCGCGTGCTCAAGCCGGGCGGGCGGTTCGTGTTCGCCGGGGAGCCGACGAAAATCGGCGACCGTTACGCGCGCCGGCTCGGCCAGCTCACCTGGTACCTGACCACGAACATCACCAAGCTGCCCGCGCTGAGCGGCTGGCGGCGTCCGCAGTCCGAATTGGACGAATCGTCGCGCGCGGCGGCGCTGGAGGCCGTGGTCGACATCCACACCTTCGACCCGTCGGAGCTGGAAGCGATGGCGCGCGGCGCCGGTGCGCAGGACGTTCGCGCGGTCACCGAGGAGTTCTCCGCGGCGCTGGCCGGCTGGCCGATCCGCACCTTCGAGGCCGCGGTGCCGCAGGAAAAGCTCACCGTGCGCTGGCGGTTGTTCGCCTACCACCTGTGGCTGCGGCTGTCCGCTTTGGACAAGAAGCTGCTGTCGAAGGTGCTGCCGCGCGAGCTGTTCTACAACGTGATGATCACCGGGACCAAGCGGCCGTCCTGAATTGCCCTACAGTTTCACGCTCGACGACGTCGCCTTCCTGCGTTCGGACGCGGGACGGGCGGCGCTCGCCGAGTGCTCTACTTTGGACGGCTCGCGGATCGCGGACGTCACCGCGGCCCGGCGGTTGGCTGGCGAGCGGGCCGCCCCGGTGCTGGAAACCGTTGCGCTGCGGCGTAAATCGGTATTGAAGCTGGCTTCTTTCGCCGATTGGCTGTTCACCGCCGACGCCTTGCAGCAGGCGAGCGCGACGCCGGTGGCCCGGCATCGGGCTTCCCGGCTCGCGGGGTTGCCGGTGCACGACGTCACCTGTTCGGTCGGGGCTGACCTGGTTGAACTGTCCCGGGTCGCGTCGATCGCTGTCGGGTCCGATGTGGACCCGGTGCGGCTGGAAATGGCTCAGCACAATGCTTCTGTCGCCGAGGTCGCCCCGCTGATCGCGCGTGCTGATGCCTTGCGCCCGGTCTCCCGGGACACTGCCGTGGTCGCCGATCCCGCCCGTCGCGACTCCGCCGGTCGCCGGGTGTGGCGTCCGGCCGACTTCCTGCCGCCGCTCGACGAACTGGTGACCGCCTATCCTGGCCGGATCCTGTCGGTGAAATGCGCGCCCGGCATGGATTTCTCCATCGCGCCGTGGGCGGACGAGGTGGAACTCGTGTCGCTCGACGGCCAAGTCCGCGAGGCCTGCCTCTGGCGGGGGCTTTCGTCCGGTGTCGCCCGCCGAGCGACAGTGTTGCGTTCGGACGGTACACAGTGGACTCTCACGGACGCGGAACCGGACGACATTCCCGTGCAGGACACGGGGGAGTGGCTGATCGACCCGGACGGCGCGGTCGTGCGGGCCGGATTAGTGCGGCACTACGCGGCCCGCCATGGGCTGTGGCAGCTGGACGAACGCATCGCCTACCTCACCGGTGACACACCGCCGCCAGGGGTGCGGGCCTTCCGGGTGCTGGAACAGCTGCCGTACCGGGAAAAAACGCTGGGGCAGGCGTTGAAGAAACTGGACGTCGGACGGCTGGAAATCCTCGTCCGCGGCCTCGACGTGGACCCGGATGCCTTGCGTCGCAAGCTGAAACCGCGCGGTCACGAAGAGTCCACTGTGGTGCTGACCAGAATCGGCCGGTCGCCGGTGGCGTTCGTCTGCCGGGCGGAACGCATCCCAACGGAGGGTTTTCAAGCCGGGGAACGCGGCGTAAGTTCTGCGGGTTGACGAATCACCACTGGAGGGTCGCTGTGTCTCGTTTTCCCGCTCTCGTCAAACTGGCCGCCGCCGCGGCCATCGGCGCCACCGTCGCGGGCGGCGCGACCGCGCTCGCCGGATCGGACTCCGTCACCGCCGCGCACGGCCGCGAGCCGGCCAACATCGGCCAGGTGAAGAACGACGTCAAGGCGTACTACGGCGACTGGCTCGACGCGTCCGGCAAGCACCACTACTCCGAAACCAGCCGGTTCGTCACCGACACCAAGCGCGTGGTCGCCGACGCGAAGCGGTACCTGCAGCAGAAGCTGGGGAAGGTGAAGAACCCGGCGATCGTGCTCGACGTGGACGACACGTCCGAGGTCACCTACGGCTGGGAAGCCGACAACGACTTCGGCTTCGACCCGGTGAAGCAGCAGAAAGCCATCGACGACGGCACCTTCGAGGCCAACAAACCGGTGCTGGAGCTGGCGAAGTGGGCCGCCGAACGCGGCGTCCAGATTTACTTCTTGACCGGTCGCAACGACAAGCAGGGTCCGCAGTCGCTCAAGAACCTCGCGAACGAGGGCTACCCGACGCCGGCCGGCGCGTACTTCAAGCCGAAGACCACGCCGCCGGACTACCTGCCGTGCGGGCTGACCTGCAACACCGTGCAGTACAAATCGGGCACTCGCGCGCACATCCAGTCGACCGGCGCGCACATCGTGCTCAACCTCGGCGACCAGTTCAGCGACCTCGAAGGCGGCTACGCGGATCACCCGGTGAAGCTGCCGAACCCGATGTACTACCTGCCCTGAGCTGTGCCGGAAGCAGCCCGGGTCCCGCGCCGGGCCCGGGCTGTTTCCGTACCGTCAGCCGGAGTACCCGGCGAAGATCTTCGAAAATTCGTACGGCTGCTGGGAAATATTGGTGCACTTGTACAACGGCCCGCTGCACGCGTTCGCGTCGCGGCCGAGTTCCCAGAACGACAGCATTCCCATGTGGACACTCTGCGCGAAGCTCACCACCGCGCTGGCGTCCTTCTGGTAGAAGATCTCGTTCTGCGAATCGTTGACGCCCAGCATCGGCGTGAGACCGACCTTCTGCCAAGCGTCCGCATCGGACAGTCCGAGCGCCGATTTCAGTTGCGCCTGCGTGGATTGCGCCGCCTGGATCGCCTTGGCTCCCTGGTCGCCGGAGCCCTGGTAGTAGTCCATCGCCATCACGTTGACCAGGTCGAGGTTGACGCCCGCGTCCCGCGCCGAGGTCACGACGTTGAGCCCGTCCGAGGTGAGCCCGGTGGGAAGCACCGGCAGCGTCAGCGAAATCTTGAGGCCGGGGTTGTCGTCCTGCACCTTTTTCAGTGCCTGGGAACGGAGTTTGATCGAACCGGGGTCGGCGACCGCCGCGCCCTCGATGTCGACGTCGATGTACTTGAGGTCGTAGGCTTTGATCACCGCCTCGTACTCGCCGACCAGCGAATTGACGTCGCCGCACGCCTGGGCGAGTTCGACGCCGGAAGCGCCGCCGAAGGAGACCTTGACGTCCCCGCCTGCCGCGCGGATCTTCGCGATTTCGTCGGCCTGCCAGCCCTGCCGGGGGTCGTAGGCAGCGAACCAGCTCGCCTTGCAGGCGGCTCCGGTGACAAAGCCGAGGGTGAAACTCTTGATGCCGCTCTGCTCGGACATCGACGACAACACGGGCGACGGCCACGCGCCCATGTCCACATAGGGCGCGAGCGCGATCGACGAATTGCTCGCCGCGGCCGCGGTGCTTTGCGGCGCCGCGAGTCCGGCGACGGCCAGCAACCCGCCGAGCGCGGCGGCCAGTTTCCGGGGGGAGGGGAGACGCATGGGTGGAACCTCCACGGTGAGGACCGAGGGGTGGTGAACCCCTGTCCAAATGGTATAGACCAATAACCCCGTGGAGGCCATACGCCATTAGTAGGCTGATCCGTCCCGCTGAGCGGGAGTCAGCGGTCCGCGGCGAGCCGGTACCGCAGGTCGACCGCCAGTGCGGGATCCCCTCCGTGCACCCGGTCCCACCGGACCGGTTTCCCGCCCGGGTTGTCGAACAGCCGGACGCCGGACCCGAGCATCACCGGCATGAGATGCACGAGGAACTCGTCGACAATTCCCAGCTCAACGCACTGCCGCGCGATCTCCTGGCTGTGCAGCTCAAGATCTTTCCCCCTCGCCGCGGCGAGTCCGATGGCGACCGCCTTCCGGACGTCGCAGTCCAGAAACGTGACCCCGTCCTCGGCCGGCGCGTCCTCCGGATGATGAGTGAGCACGAAAACCGGCCCGCTCCACGCTCCGCCATACGGCTGCTTGGCGACCTGACCGGGCACGCTCGCCACTAATGCGTCAAAGCCCCGCCGCCCGCCCAGAATCGCCCCGACCCGCGCGATGGATTCCTCGTGCACCCCCGGCGTGACGTGCACGCCCGACATCCAGTCCATCGCATGCCCGTCCGCGGCGACGAATCCGTCCAGCGACATCGCGACGTGCCACAACACCTTGCCCATGAGTCCTCCTCGATCTTCTCGATACGAGGTAGACCGGCAGTGCGGCGAAAACTCATCGGTCCCCAGCGGATGGCCAGGACTTGCCTTCTGTCTTGGCTTGCCCGCCGTGCGGCTTCGGTCCGGCCGCCCCCTTCCCGACCGGACCGAAGCCGCCGCGCCGTCACTTCTTCCGCGCCACCAGCACCGTGTCCCGGACCATCGTCTCCGCCCCCACCGCGGCCCGCTCCCGGACCTCCGCGGCCACCGAAGCCCACGACTGGTCCAGCGTCTTCGCGACCTCCTCGGCGGTGAACATCATGTCCGGCATGTGCGGCCGTCCGGCGTGGACGTCGGCGGGGTCATGCCCCACCACGAGCAGCGTCCCGCCCGGAGCCACGGCGTCCGCGAGCCGCGCGAACGCCACCGTCCGGGCTGCCGACGGCACATGCAGGAAATGCGACGTCACCAGGTCGAACTTCGACTCCGGCAGCCACTCGGCCAGGTCCGCGGCGACCCACGTGATCCGGTCCGCCACCCCGAGTTTCGCCGCCTGCGCGCGCCCGCGTTCGACAGCCGTCGTGGAGAAGTCGACCGCCGTCACGCGCCAGCCCTGCTGCGCGAGCCAGATCGCGTCGCCGCCCTCGCCGCAGCCCGCGTCCAGCGCGTGACCCGGTTCCAGGTCGCGTGCCTCGGTCACGAGCTGATCGTTCGGCCGTCCGCTCCACATCTCGTCCCGCGAGCGATACCGCTGCTCCCAGGAACCGCGGTCGAACGGCGGCGGATCGGCCTGATGCTGGTTGGCCCGCGCGACCTCGCGCTCAAGCTCGTGCGAGAACGGCATTTCCCGCTGCCGCACGGCTTCCGCGGCCTCCTCCTGGACCAGGTCGCCGTTGATCGCCGCCCCGGCCGTCAACCCCGCCGCGGCCGAAACCACGACCTGCGCCCGCATGTCCGCGACGTTCCCCGCCACCCACAATCCGGGCACGGACGTCCGGCCGGTCGCGTCCGAGGGAATCTGCGTGCCGATCACGAACCCGTCGACCTCCACCGGTTCCGGCTCGATCCCGAGCGGCGCGAGAAAGTCCGCCCGCGTCCTGGCCACCGCCGCGACCGCCAGCGCCTCGCGCGCCACCACCTCGCCCGATTCGAGCCGGAGGCCGGTCAGCTGGTCGTCCTCGGCCTCGACCGCCGCGACGACGCCGTCCACGATCCGGATCCCGCGGGCCAGCAGCGGAGCCTCGTCGAAATCCCCGTGCGTGTGCCGGAAAACGACGACGTCATTGGTCAGCTGCCGCCACATCAGCGCCTGGTGCACGGTCATCGGCCCGGTCGAGAGCACGCCGACCGCCCGGTCGCGCACCTCCCAGCCGTGGCAGTAGGGACAGTGCAGCACGTCGCGGCCCCAGCGGGCCGCCAGCCCGGCGACCTCGGGAAGCTCGTCCACGAGACCGGTCGCGACCAGCACCCGCCGCGCGTGCGTGCGCCGTCCGTCGGCCAGCGAGATCTCGAACCCCTTGTCCCCGCGGGAGATCGAGGTCACCGTCTGCGCGACCACCTCGCCGCCGTACCCGGCCAGCTCCGCGCGCCCGAGCGAAAGCAGCTCGGCCGGCGGCGTGCTTTCCCGGGCAAGATAGTTGTGCACGTGCCCGGCCGGCGCGTTGCGCGGTTCGCCGGAATCCACGACCAGCACCGACCGCCGGGACCGCGCGACCGCCACCGCGCCGCTGAGCCCGGCCGCGCCGCCGCCGACCACCACCACGTCGTACTTCTCGTCCACTGCTTCCTCCTGTAGTCCCCGTGCCATCGGACTATCCGGAGAACGAGCCGACTTGACAAAGTTCTTTGCCGAAGTGGCAAATTGAACGGCATGAGCGAAGACGACGAGGGCCTCGGCGACGTCCTGCACGCGGTCGGCCCGAGGCTGCGCGCCCTGCGCAAGCAGCGCAACGCGACGCTGACCGGGCTCTCGGAGACGACCGGGATCTCGGTGAGCACGCTGTCGCGGCTCGAATCCGGCCAGCGCAAACCGACCCTGGAGCTGCTGCTCGCCCTGGCGCGCGCCTACCAGGTCCCGCTGGACGAACTGGTCGGCGCGCCCCCGGCGGGCGATCCGCGCCTGCACCCGAAACCGTTTGTCCGGCAGGGGCGGACCTACCTGCCGCTCACCCGGCGTCCGGGCGGCCTGCGCGCCTACAAGATGATCCTGCCGCCGGAGCGGTCCGCCGAACCTCCCGATCAGCGGGTCCACGAGGGGTACGAGTGGATGTACGTCCTGTCCGGGCAGCTGCGCCTGATGCTCGGCGACCACGACGTGATCCTCCGGCCGGGCGAGGTCGCCGAATTCGACACGCACGTGCCGCACTGGTTCGGCAACGCCGGAACCGAGGTCTGCGAGATCCTGGCCCTTTTCGGCCCGCAGGGAGAGCGGTTCCACGTGCGTGCCCGCCCCTCCTCTTGACGCATACCCATATCGGAATATGATTGGCGCATGGCACGGGCAGCGACCACTGCGGACGTCTTCAACGCCGTCGCCGAACCGCGGCGCCGGGAAATCCTGGACGTCCTCGCCGGCGGCGAACGTCCGGTGAACGACCTCGTCCGCGTGCTGGGCTTGGGGCAGCCGCAGGTGTCGAAACATCTGCGGGTGCTGCGCGAGGTCGGCGCGGTCGAGGTGCGAGACGAAGGCAGGCAACGCCTTTACCGGCTGAACGGCCGCGCCCTCAAACCGATTCATGATTGGGTGCGCCGCTACGAACGTTCTTGGGAGGAACGGTTCGAATCGCTGGACGCCGTGCTGGAAGAAATGGGCGAGACCGAGGAGGAAAACCATGACCGACACGACGACCGGCACGGCGAAGGTGACGCTGCCCGCTGACGACCAGATCCTGATCACCCGGGATTTCGCCGCCCCGCGCGACCGGGTCTACCGCGCCTGGACCACTCCGGAGCTGGTGAAACGCTGGTGGGCGGGCAAACGGGGCACCGTGACGTCCGTGGACATCGACCTGCGAGTCGGCGGCCAATGGCGCTACGTGATGATCGCGAACGGCAGTTACGAGGTCGCCTTCCATGGCGAGTATCGGGAAATAACGCCTAATGAGCGTCTGGTCCACACGGAGGTCTACGAAACCCCGGGCGCCTTGGACGTGGAAGCCCCGGTTGTCACCGTGACCTTCGCCGAATCGGGCGGCCGTACGACGGTGACCATGGTGATCGAAACGCACACCAAGGAACTCCGCGACACCATTCTGGAATCCGGCATGGAGGTCGGCATGCAGGAGTCGATGGACGCGCTGGAGGAAGTCGCGGCTTCGCTGGATTGAGCTGGTCTGGTTTTGGCCCGTCGTCTTCCGTCGTCTTCCGCCGCCTCGGCGGGGGAAGACGACGGGTTGCCGTGATTCAGCCGTACGAGTAGAACCCCTCGCCGGTTTTGATCCCGAGTTTGCCCGCCTCGACGTACGTGCGCAGCAGGTCCCGCGGCCCGGCGGGCAGGTGCGGATTCTCGTCGGCGTAATGGTTTTCGATGTCCAGCACCACGTCGAGGCCGACCTGGTCCATCATCTGGAACGGCCCGTACGGCAGATGCCAGTTGATCTTGAACATGCCGTCCACGTCCTCCGGCCGGGCCACCCCCTCCGCGACCACGGCCAGCGATTCCCGTTTGATCGCCGCCCACACGCGGTTGAAAATGAAGCCGACGCTTTCCTTCCGCGCCTCGAACGGATGAATGCCGAACTCCGGCAGCACCCCGAGCAGAGTGTCGAGCACGGTACGGCCGGTCTCGCCGTCCGACATGAGGTCGACCGCGTTCGCCGTCGGCGGCATGTAGAAGTGGATGTTGCACAGCCGCGATTTGTTGCGCACTTTCTCCGCCATCATCCGCGACGGATACGACGAAGAGTTCGTGGCGAAGATGGTGTCGGCGGGTGCGGCTTCGTCGATTTGCCCCCACAGCGGGATTTTGATGTCCAGCCGCTCCGGCACCGCCTCCACGACCAGCCACGCGTCGCGCAGCGCGTCCTCGATCGACGCCGCGTCCTCAACCCGGCCGACCTCGCCGCTGCCGCGTTTTTCGAGCAAGACGGGCAACGTTTTCGCCACGTACTCCGCCGCCTCCGCGACCTGCTCGGCGTTCGGGTCGCTGATCCGCACAGTCCCGCCGCGCGAGGCGAACATCAACGCGATGCGCCTGCCCAGCGTCCCGGCACCGAACACGGTGACCGGCCGGTCGCGGATCTGGTCGAATGTGTACGCATACGGCATGGCGGGCTCACCTTTCGATCTTGAGCCTAGAAGACCACCCGTCCGCACCCGCCGCAATTCCGCGTCCACTGCTGGGGGACGGCTGCGTAGAATGCGGCAGTGGCCGATGTTCGCGAGGTTCGCCGTCTCTGTTACGACTTCGCCCGGCGAACCGGCGGAACCTTGACCGACTTCCGCGTCCCGGTAGTGACGCCGAACTTCTGGCAGGCCGTCATCGAATATCACGACCGCACGATCTCGGTCGTCGCCGCCAACGACGCCCCGGTGCTCACGATCGTCCGGCCTCGTTCGCTCGACTTCGCGCCACTGCGGGAATCGGGGCCGCTGGAGTTCGTCGACGAGCCGGAACTGGCTGCGGTGCTAGCCGAAACAGAGCAGTTTCGGGTGCTCACGCCAGCAGAACTCGAACGTCCCTTCGTCGCCGAAGACTGGCCGCATCTCACTCGATCCGACATCTCGTACTGGAAACCGGCGACGGTCGGCGAAGCCCTGTTCAATTACTGGGACTGACCTCCCGTACGCCGGACAGCGGAAAGGTGCCGCCGCCGGAGATCGTGACGGAGCCGGTGAACGCGTCCCCGTCGACCGTGCCGGTCACGCTCACCTCGAAGCGGACCGGATCAGTCACTACCGCGGTGAAGGCGACCTTCCGGCCGTCGGATGTTCCCGACACGATGGGGACCGTGATTTTCAGCTGAGTGTCGAAAATGGAACCGGACACCGCGGTGCCGTCGGTCGCGAGGTCGAGGAGCAGGTCTTTGCTTCCGGCGGGATGGATGAACGTGATCTTCCAGGCGCCGTCCGGACCGGTTTTCCCGCTGGCGGGCCCGGTAGTCCGGTCCGGGCGGGCGACCGCCGCCGGAAGTTCGCCGAGCGCCGGTTGCCCGGGTTTGACCGGGACGCCCGCCGAATTCAGGAACCCCGCCATCATCCGGTAATAGCCGACGAGGAACAGGATCTCGATGATCTCGGCGTGCTCGCGGGTCGCGGCGAGAGCCGACCAGGTTTCGTCGGACACAAAGACATTCGCGCACAGTTCATCGACGGCGCGCAGCACTGCGTCGTCCTCGGGCGGCCAGCTGGCATCCGGGTCGGAGAGAGCCGTGATCTCCGCTTCGGTTGCGCCGCCGCCGAGCGCGGCGGGCGCGTGATTGGCCCATTCGTACGGCGCGTCACACCGGAGCGCGACGCGGAGGATCGCCAGCTCGCGGATCCGCGGATGCAGTTTCCCTTGGCTCAACAGGTAAGCGCCCAACGCGCCGGACGCCTGCAGCACTTCCGGCGCGCGGGCGAGTACCTGGATCACGGTGTCCGCGCCAAGTTTCGCCAGCTTCTGGTGTTCGGGATCCATTTCGCCGAGTTCGAGCGGCGGGATGCGGGGAATCGTCGCGTGCGGCATGTCAGTTTCCTTCCGCGGGCAGCCGATCGAGCGCCGCCTGCGCTTCGTCGAGGGTGAGCAGCGGATGGGAGTGGATGTCGATCAGCGCGCGGGCCAGGAGGTTGTCGCCCGCTGGGCTGAGGATGTCGACTCCGGCCGCGCGGGAAATGTGCTGATGCAGCACGGTGATCGACAACGCCATCGCGGTGCCGATCGCGGCGCGGACCTTGGGGTCGACCGTCGGCGGATCCGGCCGTTGCCGATCAGCGGCGACAAGCCGGCGCGCGCCGAGTTCGACCATCTCGTCGAACAACGGCGCGACTCCGCCCTCGACCAGGGCCCGGACGAGGTAGTCCCGATACGGGCCGACCGCCATTCGCGCCGCTGCAACAGGATTCGCGGCTGTGCTGGCAGCCGGATTTTCCGGCACCTGGTCGTCGAGTTGGCGCAGGAGCTTCGTCAGGTGGGCGTCACACGCCTCGCGGAGCGCCTGTTTGGAGCCGAAATGGTGCCGCACCAATCCCAAGGACACCCCGGCTTCCATGGCAATGCCTCGGATCGTGGCGCGCTCGAACCCGTGCTCGCCGAAGTGCCGCATCGCCGCGTCGCGAATCCGCGCGCGTGCGGTCAGGTCGTCAGGGTCGGTCACGCCGCCACCGCTATACGCATGAACAGCAGGCTATACCTGTGTATAGCCGCCACGCTAGGGATTAACGGTGCAAGGACCCCGTCGTCCTCGCTCCGACGCTGGTCAGAACTGCTTTTCGCCCCCGTCGACGTAGAGGTTCGCGCCGAGGATAAAGCTGCTCTGCTCCGACGCGAGGAACAACACCGCGTCGGCGACCTCGCGCGGCGTCCCCATCCGGCCGAGCGGCACCCTTGCTGCGAAACTCGCCCGCGCTTCGTCGACCTGGTCCGCGCCGACCGCCTTCTCGAGCACCGGCGTGTCGATGGTGCCGGGCGAAACCACGTTGACCCGGATGCCGCGGTTCTTCAGTTCGTTGGCCCAAGTCCGGGCGTAGGAGCGGATGGCGGCCTTCGACGCCGAATACGTCCCGAAAGACGCGACGCCGTCGTCCGCGCGGACCGACGAGTTCAGGATCACCGACGCGCCCTTGTTGAGCAGTGGCAACGCTTTCTGCACGGTGAAGAGCGTGCCGCGAACGTTGGTGGCGAAGACCTGGTCGAAGTGTTCTTCGGTGGTCTCCTCCAGCGTCGCGAAGGATCCCGCTGCCGCGTTGGCGAAAACGATGTCGAGCCCCTTGCCTCGGGCGCGAACCGTGTCGTAGAGCCGATCCAGGTCGGCGAGGTTGGCGATGTCGCCCGGCACCGCGGTGGCCGAGCCGATGGTCTTCGCGGCGACGTCCAGCGCGTCCTGATTCCGGCCGGTGATGAAGACGTGCGCGCCCTCGGCGGCGAGCCGCTCCGCGGCAGCGAGGCCGATCCCGCTGCTGCCGCCGGTGACGACCGCTGTCTTGCCTTCGAGCTGTCCCATTGCTGACCTCCGAATATTTCGGTACCGATCGGTACTAAACGCGACGGTAGCACTTCTGGACCGATCGGTACCGAAGAGGTACCCTCGCGAGATGACCGGTCAGGACAAGGCGTCGCCTCTCGGCAGGCCGCGCGGATTCGACGCCGACGAGGCGCTGCGGCGCGCCATGCTGGTGTTCTGGGAGCAGGGCTACGAAGGGGCCAGCCTGGCCGACCTGACCGGAGCCATGGGCATCACGAAAACCAGCATGTACGCGGCTTTCGGCAATAAAGAGCAGTTGTTCCGCAAGGCTTTGGCGCTCTACGACGAGGGCCCCGCCTCCTACGGTCCGCGGGCGTGGGCGGAGCCGACTGCCGCCAAGGTGGCCGCCGCGATACTCAACGGTGCCGTCCGGGCGACGACCGATCCCGGCTGTCCGCCGGGCTGCCTGGGCGTCCAAGGCTCGTTGGCGGCGGGTGAATTCGGCCATCCCGCACGCGACTTGCTGGTCGAGTGGCGCAATGCCGCGCGTCGAGCTCTTGAGGAGCGATTCCAGCGAGCCGTGGACGAGCACGATTTGCCGCCAGACGCCGACGCGGCAGGGCTGGCTCGCTACGTCATGACGGTCGCGTTCGGAATCGCCGTCGAAGCGGCCAGCGGGGCAAGTCGTGAAGAGCTGCAGGAAGTCGCCGACACGGCCTTGCGGAACTGGCCTGCCTGAGTCTCAGCGGTTGCAGTAAAGGTCCACCGCGATGGCCATGCGAGCGCGGAACTCGTCACGGGTTTTCGCGTCGTGCTTGATGCCGATCGCAGTGCTGATCAGCGTGCCGGCGACGTCGGCAGGGGAGCGGCCGCCGATCGCCTCGACGACCAGGGCGCGGAACTGTTTCGGGTATTCGGCCGGCATGGTGCCGAGCAGGTCAGGGTTCGAGTCGATCAGGACACCGATCTCCGCGGCCAGCGGTCCGACATAGCGTCCTGCCCAGTGGTCGAACGCCTCGATCAGCCGCTCGCGCAGCGGTTGCCTCGCATCGGCGAGAGCGAGCCGAGCTGCCTCGACACTGCCCTCAAGCGAATGCTGAACGGTGGCGCGGAACAGCTCCGGCTTGGACGAAAAGTAGAAGTACAGGCCGGGACGGGAAATGTCGGCGGCCTTCGCGACGTCGTCCATGGACGCCTTGCGGTAGCCGTAGCGCGCGAACACCTCCAAAGCCGACTCCAGTACCTGCGTACGCCGATCGCTGCCCATAGACGCACTATACAACTTTGGTTCAGTTCGTATAGTTCGAAGGGTGCCTCAACAAAACCTGATCCGCACCGCCTTCGACGCCGCCAGCACCGCCGATGACGTTGTCGCAGGCCTGAACCTCGCTGGCATGCGCGCCGTCGTCACCGGTGCCACGTCCGGCCTCGGCCGCGAAACAGCCCGCGCGCTCGCCTCTGTCGGCGCCGACGTCACCCTGGCCGTGCGCAACACCGCCCACGGCAAGAGCGTCGCCGACGACATCACCGCGTCCACCGGGAACCGCGCCGTCCGCGTCGCGCACCTCGAACTCGCCGATCTCGCCACCGTCGCCCGCTTCGCCGAGAGCTGGGACGGCTCGCTGCATCTGCTGATCAACAACGCCGGCGTCATGCGTCCGACGCTGGGCCGCACCCCGCAGGGCTGGGAACTGCAGTTCGCGACCAACCACCTCGGCCACTTCGCATTGGCACTGGGCCTGCGCGACGCCCTAGCCGCCGGGGCGAATCATCGAGGAGCGGCCCGGATCGTCACGGTGACCTCCGGCGCGCACATGTACTCACCCGTTTTCTTTGATGACCTCCACTTTACCCGGCGCGCCTACGACCCCCAACTGGCTTACGGGCAGTCGAAAACGGCCAACTCGCTGTTCACCGTGGAAGCGACCCGCCGATGGGCAGCGGACGGAATCGTCGCCAACGCGGTCAACCCCGGCGGAGTTTCCACTGGCCTGCAACGGGATTTCACCCAGGACATGAAGGATCACCTAGATCGGCTCGAAGCCGCCGGGGTCTTCGCGTACAAGACCGTCGGACAAGGCGCGGCCACCGCTCTCGTCGCCGCGACCGCTCCAGAATTCGCCCATACCGGTGGTCATTACCTGGACGATGGCAACGAAGCCGCGACAGTGCCCGACGACGTCGAACTCGCGGGCAACAGCCACGCCGTCAAACGCTGGGCACGCGACGGGCTGGCCGCACGGCGACTGTGGGAGCTGTCCCTCGACCTGGTCCGGCAACGCTGACCGGGCTATCCAACACGGTCAGCGCAAAGCAGGTTATTTGTTGCCACAAGGCGACCTCCCTGAATTGCCCGGCCAGTTTCCGCTAGGTTGCCGCCGTGGACACGACAGACGGGGTCGCGGATCTGTGGTTGTCGTTGCGAGTAGCGGACGCGATGGAACACGGCACGGAGCGGACCGCGCTGCTAGCCGACGCGGTACGCACGGCCGACCGGCTGCGAGAACCGCGGGCCGCGTTCCGGTCCCGGCGAATGCTCGCCGACGCTCACCGGCTGGACGGGCGATGGGACCGGATGCGCAGCCTGTTCTACGAATGTCTCGACGCGTATGACCAGCGCAGGTGGCAGTTCGACCGGGACGACGAGGCCGAACTGCTGGGCTGGTACGCCTGGGTGGTCGAATGCATGGTCGATTTCCCCGACCTCAGACTCGCGGAAATCCGTGCCGCGCTGAAGGGAGTGGAACGCCGGTACACCGCCGCCGGCCTGCCGTGGCACGAGGTCTACTCGGCGCAGCGCGGGGTCGCCGCGCACCTCGGCGACTGGACGGCTGCCAGCGAAGCCCATCTGCGCTGGGTCGCCACCGCCCCGACCGACGTCGACGACCGATGGCTCGACGTAGCCACGATCGACCACTACCTGTGCCAAGGGGAAACCGTGCAGGCACGGAAGATCGCGGCCGCGATGCTGGACGATCCCGTGTCGTCGGACGAACCGATCGTGCTCGCCCGCTGCCTGATGCTGCTGCCGCTGGCCAGCGCAGGCGAGTGGGAACTGGCGGCGCTGACCTTCCGCCGCATCCGCCGCGGCATGTCCGGCGAGTTCTATTCGCTGGAACACCTGGGCCGCGTCATCGAATTTTGCGGCCTGACCGGCAACGCGCTCGCAGGCATCGACTGGCTGGCCGTGATGGAAGGTTTCGAGGCTCGGAAACGGCCGTTCGCCACCATGGAATTCGCTGCCTCCGCCGCGGTGCTGGCCAGCGCGCTGGTCCGCGCCGGCCGCGGAGACACCGTGCTCGATCTAGGGCCGGACGACCCGAACACGCTCCCGTTGCGAGCACTCGCCCGCCGAATGCGCCGGCTCGCGCTGGATCTGGCAGAACAGTTCGATCGCCGCAACGGCAACGCTTTCCAAAGCGAACGGATCCGCACCCGCCTCGCCGCCGAGCCGATCACCGGCTTCCTGCCCCTCGAACCGACCAGCCGCCCGCCGCTGAATTTGCTGCCGCCGTCCGGACTCTCCGACGAAGACCTGCTCACCCGCGCGGAATGGCACGACCTGCGCTGCGAGGCAGACGAAGCGCGAGCCTGCCTGACCGTCGTGTCCGACGACCTCCCGCCGTACCTCGACGCGCGACTGGTCGAGTTGCGCGCGAAATTCTTCCAAAGCGAGGAAACCGAACCAGCGCTGCGCTATGCCATCGACATCTACTACCAGCATGGCGATCAGCCGCGCGCCCTCCTCGCCGAATGCTGGCTCAGCCTGTGGACGGCCTACACCGGCCGCCCCGACGAAGCTGTCGCGAGCGCCGTGGCCGCCGTCGAACAACTGCGCCGCTCCGGTGACGACACCTCTTGCGCCTGGGGCGAATACTGGCTTGCCTACCTCTTCGCCAGCCAAGGCGCACACGCCGACGCACTAGACGCACTGACGCGCGGCCAACGACACGCCGGGGCCGCGTCAGACCATCTGGCCCTAGGCACACTTTTGATTCTCGACACGACGCTACGCCCCGCGCTCGCCACCGCGACCGCTGCACTGGATGCCCTCATCGCCGCCCGCGTGCCGGAAAAAGCCTTGGAAGCATTGGAACAACTCACGCACCACGATGGCTACTTGGAGGTCGTTGAGAACATTCTAGCCGCCCCGCCCGTCGGCATGGCCCGCCTGATCGGGCGATTGCGCTACCTACGCGCTTGCTCGCTGCACGACCCCGCGCACTCCGTCGACGACTTCACCGAGGCCATCGGTCAAGCCGCCTTGCGCGGCGAGGACACCGCCGAACAATGGCACCAGCTGGCCCAAGCCAACCACGCCGCCGGCCGATACGAGGACGCCGTCGACGCAAGCCAGCGGGCCGCCGAACTGCTCGACCCCCAAAGCGACGCCCGCGACCAGGCCAGCTACCTGCTCGCCGACAGCTACCGCCACCTTGGCGACCACCGCGCGGCCCTCCGCGAGTATCGCCGCCTAGCCGACGGTGATGGTTCCCTCGCGGCTCAAGCGTTCGTCGCTGGCACAGCTTTGCTGGAACAACTAGGCATCACCGACTGGCCAACCTGACACGCTCCCGTTTTCGCCCCTGGACGGCGAAACCACCGCCAGCGCGAACTCCATCCGAGAACTTTGGCCTTTCCGCGGCGGCGTCACCCCGCAGGTCAGGCAGTCGGCCGCCCCGCCCCCGCGTAGTCGTCGCCCGGCTTCCGATACGGATGGACCTGCACCGCCTGCCCAGTCTGCGGCGCGTCAATCATCTGCTGGTTCCCGATGTAAAGCCCCACGTGATGGATCTTCGCAGTGGGCGCACCGTAGAAGATCAAATCGCCCAACTGGGGTTCGCTCACATGGGCAACGCTGCGGAACTGCGTGTCCGCCGTCCGCATCAGCTTGACGTCAGCGCTCGCGTAAGCCGCGGTCGTCAGACCGGAACAGTCGAAACCGGGGTCGGCGTCGCGAGTGCCGTTGCCGCCCCAGACGTACGGCAACCCGATCTGGTCGATCGCGAAGTCAACCGCAGTGAGCACAGCCGGGTTGGGCGGCTTATCGCTCTGGCCCACCGTGCCGTAGACGTTGGTCGTCGCAAGCGTCCGATGCAGGACGACCGGTGCCGGCTCCAGCGTGGCGACCCCGTTCCACCAGTCCGTCGCCAAATCGCGGCCATTCGCACAGAGCGCTCGCCCGGCCGTGAGCGCCGCGTCGTCGATGTTTTGAATGTCCGGCTTCCCGCCGGACGCACTGCGCTGCCACTTGCTCCACACCGCGGGGGAGAGCTGCAACGGCCCCGCCGCCCCCGGCGTCGAGACGGTCCGGTGGTAGAAGTCGAGAACCTCCACCGTGCCAAGGGGTTTCGCGAGAGTCCCGTTTTCCCCGACTCGGTTACCCTGCGCCCGCCCGTGATCGCTGGCGATCTTCCCGATCGCAGCGAGAGTGATCCAAGACAGGTGACAGTCAGGCTGTTCCTTGCTGAGCGTGACAGTCGCCTGCGCGTACCCGTTCATCGCCCGCAACGGAATGTCGAGCCACTGACTGGTCCGCGACGCCCACGCCCCGAACTCCCCAGCCTTCGGCACCCCAGGCTGAGCCGGAACCACCGACGTCGGCGCAGAAGAAACCGTCTTCGAGGGCACCGGGGCTAGCGACGATGTCGCCGCAACGTTCCCGGAATTCGCATCACTGGCACCCCCACCCGGCAAGACCCGCACCGCGACGACCAACGCCGCAACGACCACCACCACGGCTGCCAACGCCACCACGGCCCGTCGATTCCGCTGGAGAAAACCCTCCCTCGCCGGACGCGCGCCCCCTTCTCCACCCGACGACTGGGACCCGTCGCCATTCAGTGGCGACACACTGGCCGACGACGATTCGCCGTTGAGTGGCGACGTGCTGGTCGGCTCGAGCGCGTCGCCGTTGAGTGGCGACGCGCTGGTCGACTCTGGCTCGTCGCCATTGAGTGGCGAAACCCTGGTCGGCTCGGAGGTGTCGCCGTTAATTGGCGAGACGCTGGTCGGCTCGGGCGCATCGTCGCTCCGCGGCGAAACGCTGCCCGACTCAGGTGCGTCGCCACTCAGCGGCGAGGCCGCACCCAGCTCAGCCATTTCGCCATTCAACGGCGAAGCGACGGTCGAGCCGGACGTCTCGCCGTTCAGCGGCGAAACGGCAGAGGGTCCAGGAACCTCGCCACCCACCGGCGATGCGCTGCCCAACTCGGGCGCGTCCCCACTCAGCGCCGACTCACCACCCACCCCAGAGTTTTCGCCACTCAGCGGCGACACACTGGTCAGCCCAGGATTTTCGCCCCCCACCGGCGACGTTTCACCGGCCGACGAATCACCCGAGCCGCCGGATTCGCCACTCACCGGCGACGCCCCACCCAAGGACGAACCACCCGAGCCACCCGATTCGCCACTCACCGGCGACGAACCCGAACCCCCAGGCCCACCCCCGCCGACACCCTCCACCGCACCAGACGTGACCTGCGATTCGCCATCCAGCGGCGATCTCCCGGCCCCCGCCATCACCGGCCCCCGGCGAGTCTCGACAACACGAACTCGCGCAGCACGTCCAGCTCAGTGTCGACCGCCACCTCGACCGGCCGCCCGGTCGATTCGATCGGAACCGCCCGCCGGTCGACGATCGTCATGCCGCGGGTCGGGCCAGGACCCGAATCGATGTCGACCGGATACGTCTCCGTGCGCAGGATGCCCGGGCGGATCGCCTCGGCGACGGCCACCGCGTCATGCATGACGATCCCGTCGTACCCGAGCACTTGGCGGTAGTGCGCGAGGTAGTCCGGCGTGAACGATTCCAGCGCCTGCCCGATCGGTCCGGACGCCGCGAGTTTCGCCAACCATGCACTGTCGACCGCGCACCGGTGAGTGAGATCGAGGGGGACCATCACGCACGGGACGTCATCCTCCGCGAGCACGCGCCGCGCCGCGTCCGGGTCGGCCCAGATGTTGAATTCGGAGACCGCGGTCGAGTTGCCGCGCGTGATCGCACCGCCCATCAGGACGATTCGCGCGATCTTCGAGCGCACCCCGGGGTGGGCGGCGAGCAGGGCGGCGATGTTCGTGAGCGGACCGATCGGCGCGATGGTCACCGGTTCGTCCGAGGCTTCGAGCAGCGAGACCATCAGGCTGACCGCGTCGGAGTCCTCGAGCGGGCGGGTGGCGTCGGGCAGCGAGTCGGCGTGTCCGGAAAGCCCGTCTAACCCGTGGACGGTGCTCGACCGGTGCGGTTCACGGTGAAGGAGAGGCCGCGCGGCGCCTGCGGCGACCGGCACGTCCGGGCGGTCGCACAGCTGCAGCAGCCGGCGCGCGTTCGCGGTGGTCGTGGTCAGCGGCACGTTGCCGAAGACTGTCGTCACGCCCAGCAGTTCGACGTCCGCCGACCTCGCGGCCAACGCGATCGCGAAAGCATCATCGACGCCGGGGTCGGTGTCGATGATCAGCTTGGTCCCCATCCTGCTCCCCTTGCCTGTGGCTGGCCGTCGTCCACAGGTTACGGTCAAGGGCATGACGTCGATGTGGGGTGCGCCCGCGTTGTCGCGCGTGCGCGCCTGGCGGCGGGCCCGGCGGGACCCGCACCAGGCGAAGTTCCTGACGGCCGACTCGCTGCGCTGGGTGCTGCGCAATCGCGCGTACACGCCTTGGTACCTCGTGCGCTATTACCGGCTGCTCAAATTCCGCATCGCGAACCCGCACATCATCCTGCGCGGCATGCTGTTCCTCGGCAAGAACGTCGAGATCCACTGCCGTCCCGGGTACGGCCGGATGGAGATCGGCCGCTGGGTGCACATCGGCGACGGCAATGCCATCCGCTGTCACGAAGGGTCCCTTCGCATCGGCGACAAGTCGGTGTTCGGGCGGCAGAACGTGATCAACTGCTACCTCGACATCGAGCTCGGCTCCGCCACGCTGGTCGCCGACTGGGTGTACATCTGCGACTTCGACCACGTGACCGCGGACATCCACGTCCCGATCAAGGACCAGGGCATCGTCAAGTCGCCGGTCCGGATCGGTCCGGACACGTGGCTCGGCACGAAGGTCAGCGTCCTCAAGGGCACGCGCGTCGGTCGCGGCAGCGTGCTCGGCGCGCACGCGGTGGTGCGCGGTGACATCCCGGACTACTCGATCGCGGTCGGCTCACCGGCCCGAGTGGTCCGGAACCGCGAGGACGACTACGCCGCGGATGCGGCCCGACGAGAGGCCGTCGCAGACATGGCGCGCAAGGCGAACAAAGCACTGCAGAAAACACTCGGCGACAGCTGACGTCGCGGGGGTCGCGCGTCGAGTTCAGTCGCGAAAATGACACGACAACGCCGATAGCCTCGCCTTATGAGCGAAGCTCTGCGTCGGCACGTCGCCGCCTTCAACGACCGTGACCTCCAAGCTCTCCTCGACGGCTTCACCGACGACGCGGTCTGGATCACCGGCAGCAGCGTCGCGCGCGGCCGCGACGAACTAACCGAGCTGTTCAGCGGTGCTATGGAACAACTTCTCCCGACGTTGACGGTCGAGAACGTTCTCGCGGACGGTGATCAAGTCGCCGCCCAATTGACGGAGCGGCTCACCCACAACGGCGAGGACCGCGTCTTCTCCATCGCTGGCTTCTATCGGCTGGCAGGAGACCGCATCAAGTCGGCGAAGATCTACCGCGAGGGCAGTGCCGAACTCGGCTGACCAGTGTTGCCGTTTTTTGGCGAATCGCGCTGACCTGCGAAAACGCTAGCCTGCGCAGCAGGTAGCGCGGAGGTTCGGCGTTTCCGGCTGACGTGGGTTGGCCAGCTTTCGACAAGGACATCTGCCCGCCGCGCCGGGCAAACGCTCCAGCCGCGGCGAACCCGAGACCCACTCGTCCGACCGTTGCAACAGCCGAGCGAGTGGTACCTCAGAGCAGGAAGTGGAACAGCGGACTCCCCGGCTCCACCCGCTCCACCTGAAGCGGGCTCTTCTCCAGCCGCGCCAGCAACCCCGGCAAATCCGCACGCCGCGGGATCTCGACGCCGATCAACGCCGGGCCGATCTCCCGGTTGTTGCGCTTCACGTACTCGAATCGCGTGATGTCGTCCTCCGGCCCGAGGATTTCGTCAAGGAACCGCCGGAGCGCGCCAGGTTCTTGCGGGAAGCTGACGAGGAAGTAGTGCTTCAACCCCTCATGCATCAGCGAACGTTCGAGAATTTCGCTGTACCGGCTGACGTCGTTGTTGCCGCCGGACACGACGCACACCACCGTCTGCCCCGGTTCGACCTGCACGCTCGTCCCCAGCGAAGCGGCCGCGAGCGCCCCCGCGGGTTCGGCGATGATGCCGTCCGACTGGTACATCGACAGCATTTCCGTGCACACCGCACCTTCGGCGACGGACGTAAGGTCCGCGCCGCTGTCCCGGATCAACGGGAAGGTCACCCGGCCGGCCTCGCGCACCGCGGCACCGTCCACGAACGGGTCTACCGCGTCGATCCGCACCGGCTCACCAGCTTCAAGCGCCGCCGCCATGCACATCGCGCCCGCCGGTTCGACGCCGACGACCCGGATGTCCGGATGACGCTCGCGGACCCACGTCGCGATCCCCGCCAGCAACCCGCCACCGCCGACCGGCACGACCAGGACATCTGGCACGAAGCCGAGCTGCGAAACCACTTCAAGCGCGACAGTGCCTTGACCGGCGACAGTGCGGACGTCGTCGAATGCCGGAACGAGCGTCGCTCCAGTGCGGTGGGCGTCGTCCTTAGCCGCTGCGAAAGCGTCTTCGTACGTCTCGCCGACAACGATGACCTCGATGTGCGCGCCGCCGAGCGCTGCAATGCGTTCACGCTTCTGCCGAGGCGTCGTGCCCGGCACGTACACGCGACCGTTCGCCCCTAAACGGCGACACGCGTACGCGACGCCTTGCGCGTGGTTGCCAGCGCTCGCGCATACGACACCGCGCTCCCGCGTCGCAGCGTCGAGCTGCACGATGAAGTTGTACGCGCCGCGGATCTTGTACGAGCGGACCGTCTGCTGGTCTTCGCGCTTGAGCCAGACGCGCGCGTCTACGCGGGACGAGAGACGCGCGTTGGGCTCCAGCGGAGTGCGTGTGACCACGCCCGCTAGCCGTTCGGCGGCCTGCTCGACCAGTTCTGCGTTCACCGTGTCGATGTCGTGCACTCGGGTGAATGTACTTCGCACCCGGTGAACACGTCCGGGGCACTCACGTCACAGACCGCGTTCACGTCTTCGGCACCGCCGGATACGGGACGAAGGTGCTGGTGTTTTCGTCGACCGTGAGCGGTTTGCCGATCGCCGGGAACGCGCGTTGCGAACAAGCGGGCCGGTCGCACACCTTGCAACCCATGCCGATCGGCGTCGCGGCGGCGGGTTCGTCCAGGTCAAGGCCGGTGGAGTAGATCAGCCGGCCGGCGTGCCGCAGCTCGCAGCCGAGGCCGACGGTGAACGTCTTGCCCGGGCTGCCGTAGCCGCCGATGTTGCGCGACACCGTCCGCGCGACCCAGAAGTACCGCTTGCCGTCCGGCAACGCCGCGATTTGCGTCAGGATCTTGCCCGGCGAGGTGAAGGCCTCGTAGATGTTCCACAACGGGCAGGCGCCGCCGACCCGCGAGAAGTGGAAACCCGCCGCCGACTGGCGTTTCGACATGTTCCCTGCGCGGTCCACCCGCACGAACGAGAACGGCACGCCACGCTGTTTTGGCCGCTGAAGAGTCGAAAGCCGGTGGCAAGTGGTCTCGAAACCCACGCCGAAGTGATCGCAGAGCCGCTCGATGTCGTACCGGAACTCCTCGGCCGCGGCCAGGAACGGGCTGTACGGCAGGATCAGCGCGCCGGCGAAGTAGTTCGCCAGGCCGACCCGCGCGAGCGTCCGCGCCGCCTGGCCGGAAAACGCCCACGAATCGGCGAGTTCGGTGATCAAGTCGTCGTATTCCAGCAGCGCGATCTGGGACGCCATCCGGAATGCCTGCTGTCCGACGCGCAGGCTCGGTGCCAGCCGCAACACCCGCGTCGCCGGCTCGTACCGATGCTGCTCGCCCGCGGATTCGTTGATGCCCTCGTTCGTCACGTCGACGCCGTATCGCTGCCAAAGCCGTTCCTTGAGGGACCCGAGCACCGACCCGCGCCGCAGCGGGATCTGGGCGGCCATCCGCTCGGCCCGTTCGTCCAGTTCGGCGACGTAGTTCTCCCGCTCGTAGAAGAAGTCGCGGACCTCCTCGTGCGGCAGCGGCGCGGCGGCGCTCCCATGCAGGCCGAGCCCGTTTTCCGTGGTCAGCGCGGCCGTGCTCTCCACTGCGTTGCGGTAGCTGCGATGCAGTTTCACCAGCGCCTGGGCGATGGACGGCAGATTGCTGGCCAGCTCGTTCAGCTCGCTCGTGGTCGCCTCGATGCCCACGGCCTCGTCGAGCAGGGCTTCTTTCACGTCAGCGACGAGCCGCGAGGTGTCGTTGTTGGCGAAGAACTCCGTGTCGACGCCGAACGCCTGCGTGATCCGCAGCAGCACCGGCACGGTCAGCGGGCGCGAGTTGTGCTCGATCTGATTGAGGTAACTGGGTGAGATCTCGAGCACACGGGCGAGGTCCGCCTGGCTCATCGACCGGCTTTCGCGCAAATGCCGCAGCCGCGCTCCGGCGAAAGTTTTGTCCATGAGAGCTCCGTCCGGCCGGAAGGTTTCCGGGCCTGAACGATTACGTGAACGATCAAGCCCGCGAATTTTCGCTGCGGTTGCGAACGGCAGATTCGCAACCTTTGCAACATGCTAGGCAATCTTCGCAGAAATTGGCAAATTGGAGCCGTAGACCGAGTTTTCCCGCTCGTGTCAGGGTCGTGACCAGGCAAGGCGAGCAATCGCAAACTTCGCAACACGGGAGAGTCCGATGACCGAGCAGGCCAATCAGCTCGAGCAGGCGGCGGCCGAGCTGGCCGAGCAGTGGAAGACCGACCCCCGCTGGGCGGGCGTCCAGCGGACCTACTCCGCCGCCGACGTGGTGAAGCTTCGCGGTTCGGTCGTCGAAGAGCACACCCTCGCCCGCCGCGGCGCCGAGAAGCTGTGGGAGCTGCTGCACAGCGAGGACTACGTCCACGCGCTGGGCGCCCTCACCGGCAACCAGGCCGTGCAGCAGGTGCGCGCCGGCCTCAAGGCTATCTACCTGTCCGGCTGGCAGGTCGCCGCCGACGCCAACCTCGCCGGCCAGACCTACCCGGACCAGAGCCTCTACCCGGCCAACTCGGTCCCGGCCGTCGTCCGCCGCATCAACAACGCGCTGGGCCGCGCCGACCAGATCAACTGGGCCGAGGGCAACGGCGACATCGACTGGTTCGCCCCGATCGTCGCCGACGCCGAGGCAGGCTTCGGCGGTCCGCTGAACGCGTTCGAGCTGATGAAGGGCATGATCGCGGCCGGTGCCGCGGGCGTGCACTGGGAAGACCAGCTCGCGTCCGAGAAGAAGTGCGGCCACCTCGGCGGCAAGGTCCTCATCCCGACCAAGCAGCACGAGCGCACCCTGAACGCCGCCCGTCTCGCCGCCGACGTGCTGAACGTGCCGTCCCTGGTCGTCGCCCGCACCGACGCGCAGGCCGCGACCCTGCTGACCAGCGACGTCGACGAGCGCGACCGCAAGTACCTCACCGGCGGCCGCACCTCCGAGGGCTTCTACGAGGTCAACAACGGCATCGAGCCGTGCATCGACCGCGGCCTGGCCTACGCGCAGTACGCCGACCTGCTGTGGATGGAGACCTCCACGCCGGACCTCGAGGTCGCCCGCAAGTACGCCGAGGCGATCAAGGCGCAGTACCCGGACCAGATGCTGGCCTACAACTGCTCGCCGTCGTTCAACTGGAAGAAGCACCTCGACGACGACACCATCGCGCGGTTCCAGCGCGAGCTCGGCGCCATGGGCTACAAGTTCCAGTTCATCACGCTGGCCGGTTTCCACGCGCTGAACTACTCGATGTTCGACCTGGCGCACGGCTACGCCCGCAACGGCATGAGCGCCTACGTCGACCTGCAGGAGCGCGAGTTCGCTTCGGAGGAGCGCGGCTACACCGCGACGAAGCACCAGCGCGAGGTCGGCACCGGCTGGTTCGACCTGGTGTCCACCGCGCTGAACCCGGAGAGCTCGACCACCGCGCTCAAGGGTTCGACCGAAGAAGACCAGTTCCACTGACGCACCCCGCGGGCCGGCGATTCCGGTCGCCGGCCCGCCCCCTTCCTTTCCCCCTTCGCGGAGGTACGAGATGGCTGACACGTTGAACACCCGCATCGAGGTCACCGGGCCCGCCGATGGCCGCTTCGCCGAGATCCTCACCCCGGCAGCACTGGACTTCGTAGCCAAACTCGACAACACCTTCGCCGGACGCCGCCGCGAACTCCTCGACGAGCGCCGCCGTCGTCGCGAGCGGCTGCAGTCGGGGGAGGAGCAGCTGGACTTCCTGCCCGAGACGCGCTCCGTCCGGGCGGACGAGAGCTGGCACATCGCCCCCGTCGCGCCCGGTCTCGAGGACCGGCGCGTCGAGATCACCGGCCCGACCGACCGGAAGATGACGGTCAACGCGCTCAACTCCGGCGCGAAGGTGTGGCTGGCGGACTTCGAGGACGCCACCTCGCCGACCTGGCACAACGTCATCGACGGCCAGCTCAACCTGTTCGACGCCATCCGCCGCAACATCGACTTCACCACCGAGGCCGGCAAGCGCTACACGATCGGCGACGACCCGGCGACGATCGTCGCCCGTCCCCGCGGCTGGCACCTGGTCGAGAAGCACATCCGCATCGACGGCCGCCCGGTTTCGGCGAGCCTCGTGGACTTCGGCCTGTACTTCTTCCACAACGCCCGGCAGCTCCTGGCGCGTGGCAGCGGCCCGTACTTCTACCTGCCGAAGCTGGAAAGCCACCAGGAAGCGCGACTGTGGAACGACGTCTTCCTGCTGGCGCAGAAGGAACTCGGCATCCCGCGCGGCACGATCCGCGCGACCGTGCTGATCGAGACGATCACCGCGGCCTTCGAGATGGACGAGATCCTCTACGAACTCCGCGAGCACGCGGCCGGCCTGAACGCCGGTCGCTGGGACTACATCTTCAGCGTCATCAAGAACTTCTCCGCGCACGGTGCCGACTTCGTACTGCCGGACCGTGCTCAGGTGACGATGACGGTCCCCTTCATGCGCGCCTACACCGAACTGCTCGTCAGCACTTGCCATCGTCGCGGGGCGCACGCGATCGGCGGAATGGCGGCGTTCATCCCGAGCAAGGACCCGGCCACCAACGAAAACGCGCTGCAGAAGGTCCGCCAGGACAAGGAACGCGAGGCAGGCGACGGCTTCGACGGCTCGTGGGTCGCGCACCCCGGCCTGGTGCCCGTGTGCCGCGAGGTGTTCGACCGCGTGCTCGGCGGCTGGCCGAACCAGCTCGGCAAGCTGCGCGAAGACGTGTCGGTCGAAGCTTCGGACCTGCTCGACGTCGCGAGCGCCGGCGGCGAGGTGACCGAAGCGGGTGTGCGGGCAAACATCAACGTCGCCCTCCGCTACATCGACTCCTGGCTGCGCGGCACCGGTGCCGCGGCGATCCACAACCTCATGGAGGACGCCGCGACGGCCGAGATCGCGCGGTGCCAGGTGTGGCAGTGGATCCGCAACGGCACGAAGCTCGAGGACGGCACGGCGCTGACCCACGAGCTGGCCGTCGAGTTCCTGGACGACGAACTGGCGAAGGTCCGCACGGACCTCGGCCCGTCGGCCCGCCTCGACGACGCCCGCGCGATCTTCACCGAAACCGCCCTCGGCGAGAAGCTGCCGAGCTTCCTCACGACTGTCGCCTACGCCCGCTACCTGACCGAGCGGTGACAGGCTCCGGTCGCCAGTGACCTGACCACCGGCGACCGGTTACCCCGCACCACATTTTGGGATGGTGCTGGGGACGGGTCCGGTGGCGGAGGCTCCCCGCCACCGGACCCGGGTCTTTCCGGACCCGCGCACCTTCGCCTCTTGCTGGGCGAGGGGGCGCGGGTTTTCGGTTTCGCGGAGGTGTTCCGGTGCTTCTGCGCTCTTTGCTCGGGTTCCTACTCGCCTCCGTGCCCGTGACTTGACGCCTGCGCATACCCGGACGCTGGTGCCTCCGGGCTGTTGCTTGGGTTTTCACGGTCGCTCGGCGGCAGATCCCTTCGGTACGGTTGATCACGGCCCACGTCTGAGCCTCCTGATCGCTGCCGTCGGTTCGACCGCGCCACCCGGCCCGGACACGACATCCAACCCCAGCCGCCTGCTTCCTCCGAACCGGCTCATGCCAAGTTGACCTTGTCCGCTCCGCCCAAGCGGGATCCAGACGCTTCCCGCGCCCAACCGTCGCGCTCGCTAGGCGGCCAATCCAGCCAAGAATCCGGCTCCTCACTCCGTCCGGCTGGCGATACGACCGGGCTTCGCGGAACTCTCGACCCCCGACCTCGGCCGCTCGAACTGCCCGTTGCCGCTCAGTGGCGAATACCTGGTCAACGCCATTTTTCAAGTACTGATCGCCCTGCTGCCCACTGCAGCTCGCGTCCTTGGCAGCCACCCTGAATCCCTACTCCCACCCGCCGCGCACCCCTTGCTTATTTGATTCGACATACATATATTGCACATGTAACTACCTGGGGGAGCGTCGCCGGCGAGGGTGCCGAGCAGCTTCCGACCTCACTCGCACCCGGAGAAACCATGCACTGGCTTTACCTCGGCATCGCCGTGTTCTTCGAGATCGCCTTCGCGCTCGGAGCCAACGCCACCGACGGGTTCACCAAGCTGTGGCCGTCGGTGTTCACGCTGGTCATGGCGGCTGGCGGCATCTTCTTCCTCAGCCGCGCCCTGCTGAGCATGGACGTCGGCGTCGGCTATGCGATCTGGACCGGTCTCGGCTCGGTCGGCATCGTGCTGCTGGGCGCGCTGATCTTCAAAGAGAAGCTCAACTGGCGCAAGCTCATCGGCTTCGGCCTGGTGGTCTGCGGCATCATCGGGCTCCAGCTGACCGGTGCCTGACTCTCATTTTCCCGCTCCCGAAAGGATTTCCGCTGTGTCCGTTCAGCCCGAGGCAGCACCAGTCATCGCGCCGGAGAAGGTGCAGACCACCCGCCGAGCGTGGGGCATTCTCCTCTTCGCCGGAGTCTGCGAAATCGCGTTCGCCGTCAGCACGGACGGCAGCCGCGGCTTCACCAACCTGCCGTGGTCCATCGCCACAGTGCTCACAGCTGCCGCCACGATTTTCACGCTCAGCCTGGCCTTGCGCACGATCGACGTCGGCGTCGGCTACGCGGTCTGGACCGGAATCGGCGCGAGCGGTGCCGCGATCTTCGGCGCGATCATCTTCGGCGAAAGCCTGGGACCGCTGCGAATCCTGTTCCTGGCTGTGATCATCGCCGGAGTCATCTGTCTCAAACTCGCCGGCGGCTCAACCGATTCGGCGAAAACCGACGACTGACCGTATCCATCTCGGCGTCCCGCAGATCAACTGGCATCGACCCTGCCTAGGCCTGGCCGAAGGCACCGATGATCGCGTTTTGTCACTACGCTGCACCGGCGCGGCACCATTGTTTGCGACTAAACTGGAGGCCAGCCGAATGCCCATGGCGACAGTCAACGACCGCAGGCTTTTCTTCGCCGACACCGGGGGAGACGGACCGGTCGTGCTCTTGAGCCATGGCTACTTCCTGGACCACTCAACCTTCTCGCCGCAAGCAGCGATGCTCGCGCCGGAGTGGCGCCTGATCACCTGGGACGCCCGCGGTCACGGGCAAACCCCGGACGACGACCCCGGTGCGTCCTACACCTATTGGGACCAGGCCAAAGACGCGCTCGGACTGCTGGACCACCTGGGCATCGAACGCGCCGTCGCAGGCGGACTGTCCCAAGGCGGCTTCACAGCACTGCGGATTGCATTGCTGGCACCCGAACGGGTCGCAGGCCTCGTCCTATGGGGCACCGAAGCAACACCGTGCGATCCAGCCGACAAAGCAGCCTACGGCGACATGTTCGCCGCATTGCGCGAATATGGCCCCATTGATGACCTCATCATACCCCTGTCGACACAGTTGCTCGGAGAGTCCGACCTACGTGACGAGTTGCGCGCACGATGGCGTGCCGCACCCGCGCTACCGTTAGGCCCGGCCGCGCACTGCCTGCTGGAGCGAGACGGCATCTCGAATCGCCTGAACGAAATCACCTGCCCGACGTTGCTGATGTGGGGCGAACAGGACGTTTCCCTTCCTCGTGACCGCATGGACCTGCTGAGCGAACGCCTCCCGAACGCAGGCGACGTGCAAGTGATCCGCGGCGCGGCCCACACGCCAACTCTGACTCATCCGGAGCAGGTCAACCCGCTGCTGCAACAGTTCCTGCAGTCGTTGCCCTGACCGGTTCCGTCAAGCGATCAAAGCCAGGCCGCGAAACAGCGCAACGATCCGTCTAGCTTCTGGTGCATTCAGAACGCCTAGTCCCGCCCCTGCTCCGATGCCACGCTCTCCAGACAACGAGCGAGTTCACGAACGTCAAATGCATGCACGCACATGTGCTATACAAGAGGTCTCGGCGTCGCTCCAAGATGCCGGACGCGGTTTGCCTGAGAGGTCGTTCCCGTGGCCACCACACCTTCCCCTGGACGCAAGTCAACAGGGGCGAAACTCACCACCCTCGGCGCGATGTGGCCCCGCATGATGGCGCTCCGCAGCCGTATCGACCACGAGGTCGAACAAGCCCTGCAACGGCAGCTGCACCTGGGTTTCTCGGAATTCGTCGCCCTGATGTCACTGGCCGATCGTCCCGACGGCGAACTCCGCATGCAGGAACTCGCGGACGCGACGTCGCTCAACCAAAGCTCCGCGACCCGCCTCGTCGGCCGGCTAGAGCGGACCGGCCTCACCGAACGCCGTCTCTGCGAATACGACCGCCGCGGCGTCTACACCGGAATCACTGACGCCGGACGGGCCACGTTGCGCAAAGCCGTCCCGGTCTACGAAGCCGCCCTGGCCGGCGCGTTCGACCGAGTGGCAGCAGACCCTGACTACCGCGACCTCATCGCGGCCGTCGATCCCCGCTGACAGGTGCCCTGACCAGGCAGTCGCCACTGAACGGCGAATTTCCGAATCCGCCGTCGAACCAGCGCGTCCTACACCTCGAACGCGTTGCCAGTCGCGATCTTCGGCCGCCCCAACTCCACTGGCTCGCCGACTCGAGCCCGCCGATAGACCTCGACGGTCGCCTCCGCGATCCGCCCCCAATCGAAATCCGCGCCGAGCCGGGCCTGAGCCGCACGCGCGCGCCGGGTCGCAGCCGGGACGTCACTCAAGACGGTCACCACGGACGAGGCGAGACCGGCGACGTCACCCGGCGCGAAAGCCAAGCCGGTCTCCCCGTCGATGACCACCTCGCCAAGCCCACCCGCGGTCGACGCCACCAGCGGCGCTTTCGCCGCAGCGGCCTCCAGCGCGACGATCCCGAACGGCTCGTACCGGCTCGGCAACACGACCGCGTCGGCCGCGGCGAGAAGAGCACGCAGGTCGCGGTCGGAGAGATGACCGACGAAGTCCACCGCCCGCCGAATCCGCAGTTTGCGAGCCTGCGCGACGAGCTCGTCGTGATGTCGCCCTTTTCCGGCGACGACCACTCGTGTTCCCGGGAACTGACGGCGGATCCGGGGCAACGCGGCCAGCAGGTCTTGAACGCCCTTTTCCCACTCCAACCGGCCGAAGAACAGCAGGAACGGGGCACCGTCCGGGCTGTGCTGCTCCCGCATCCTCGCGACTTCGCCGGAGGACACCCGCCAGCTGCGTCCCTCGATGCCATTGTGGATCACCGCGACGTCGGCCGGATCGATCTCGAAGAGATGCGCGACTTCCTTGCGCATGGCCTGCGAACAGGTGATGACCGCGTCGGAGCGGTTGGCAAGCCACCATTCGACCGAATGCACCTGCTGATTGAGCGGATGCGACAGCCAACCCGAATGCCGGCCCGCTTCGGTCGCATGGATCGTCCCGACGAGCGGCACCCGGGCCGCCTCGGCGACAGCGATCGCCGGATGCGTGACCAGCCAGTCGTGGGCATGGACGACGTCGGGCTGCCACGTGCGGAGCAAATCCTGCGCAGCCCGGATCATGGCGTGCCCCATGGCGAGCGTCCACGCGACGAGGTCCCGCTCGAAAGTCAGGTGCATCGGATCCTCGGCCACCCGGACAACCCGGACCCCTTCGATGACCCGATCGCTACGCGGATGCGTCGAGGCGTCGGTACCCGCCGCGTGCCTGCACAGCACGACTACTTCGTGGCCCTGCTGCGCGAGGTGCCGCGCCAGCGCGTGAACGTGCCGGGCCAGCCCGCCGATGACCACCGGCGGGTACTCCCAGGACAACATCAGCACGCGCATGGCCCGAGGTTACTCGCCAGTCGCTAACCCCGGGGCGGCCGCCCGAGCGACCGCCGGAAAGTCCCGTCGGTACCTGGCGGAAAAGTGCCTGAGCAGGGAAGAAGCCGCTGGTCAGAGAGTTTCGCCAAAAAACGGCAACAGCTCCGCCCGGTCGGTTCGCCAGCCCGTGACGACCGCATCGACGCAGCTCAGCCCGTTTGTCCCGGACAGTATCGTCGGCCAAACCGATCCGTAAGTTCGCGCTGCGACCACGCACTGAAACCGGCGGCCTTCACCCGCCGCAGCTACCTCCGTTCCCCGGGCTTCAGCGCGCTCATCTGCGGCTGACCAGCTATTAGCCGCTGAGTGGCGAAACGGTCGCCGACGGCAGCTCCACGCCTCCCAAGGAGGCTCCGCCGAGGACCAGCCGACGACCACCGGAACCCTGACCCAACCATCGAGCAGGATCCGTTCACCGACCGTCCCAGCGGTCCTCAATCCATGCCGCGGCTCGCGGTTCTCTGCCACCATGATCGGTGATGACTCCGACAGAGCCCGAATGGCAGCGCGCGCATCCGCCGCTGACCACACCGTGGACCGACCGAGTCGACCCGGCTGCGGTGCTGCCCGAGTATCCGCGCCCCCAGCTGCGCCGGCCGGAATGGCTGAGCCTCAACGGCATCTGGGAGTACGCAGGATGGCCTGCTTCGCCCGCAGAGCCGCGACCAATCGGGTACAGCGAGCGCATCCTGGTTCCCTTCGCGCCGGAGTCGGCGCTCTCCGGGATTGGCCGACGCGACGAAGTGCTGTGGTACCGACGGTTGTTCGAGATCCCTGAAAGCTGGCGTGGGCAACGGGTGTTGCTGCATTTCGGTGCAGTCGACCAGAAGGCCGAGGTGCGGGTCAACAACCAGTCGGTGGTCACCCATGAGGGCGGGTATACCTCGTTCCCAGCGGACATCACGGACGCGCTCCGTGCATCAGGACCGCAGGAAATTACCGTTCGCGCAGAGGACCGCACGGACGTCGAGCCTTACCCGATCGGCAAGCAGCGCAACGAACCTGGCGGTATCTGCTACACGTCGACGTCGGGAATCTGGCAGACCGTGTGGGTCGAACCGGTGCCGAACGAGCGCATTTCATCCCTGGAAGTCACCTCGGACTTATCCGGCGTTTCGGTGTTCCCGCAGGTCACGGGCGGTACTCAAGTGGAGTTGGTTGTTTCGCCGCCAAACGGCGACGAGGCAGCGCGCATTCTGGGCACCGCGGGTGCACGCCTGCGGGCCAACCTTCCGGAACCGCACCCGTGGTCTCCCGACGATCCGTTTCTCTACGACATCACCGTCCGTCTGCTGGATGCGCACGGTGACGTCGTGGACGAGGTCGCCAGTTATTGCGGCCTGCGAACGGTAGAAATCGTCCCGGATGTCGACGGACGGCCACGGATCGCGTTGAACGGCCGGATCACCTTCCTGCACGGACCACTCGACCAGGGCTACTGGCCGGACGGCGGTTACACCGCGCCGACGGACGAAGCGCTCCGGTTCGATCTCGAGAAGACGAAGGAACTCGGGTTCAACCTGGTCCGCAAGCACGTCAAGGTAGAGCCCGCGCGCTGGTACTACTGGGCGGACCGGCTAGGGCTGGTCGTCTGGCAGGACATGCCGTCGCTGGTTGTCTCATTCGCCGGGCCGCCCGGCCACGCACCGGATCCGTTGCCCGAAGGACAGCGGCGATTCGAGGCTGAATTGCGGGAAATGATCGCCCAGTTGCGCAATGTCACGTCGATCGTTGCCTGGGTGCCGTTCAACGAAGGCTGGGGAGAATTCGACACGGCCCGGATAGCAGCACTCGCCAAAGAACTCGACCCGACTCGGCTGGTGATCGCCAACAGCGGCGTGAACTGCTGTTTCTCCCGCCCGGACACTGGTGCCGGCGACGTCTACGACGATCACACGTACGTCGGGCCAGGGGAGCCGCACGAGGGGGACCATCGCGCATTGGTGGACGGCGAATACGGTGGCCTGGGCTTGGTCCTCGAGGGCCACATCTGGCCAGGTCCGCCCAACGCGTACGAGATGACAACCGATTCCGCGCACCTCACGCGCCGGTACGCGGAGGTGAGTGAACGCCTCGAAGAGGTGGTTTCCGCTCTGGGGTTGTCCGGTGCGATCTACACTCAGACCACTGATGTAGAGAACGAAGTGAACGGCCTCCTTACCTACGACCGCCGAGTGCAGAAGCTCGACTTCGCCGAAGCCTCGAACCACAACCGAACGGTGATTGCGCGTGGTTCGTACCCCGAGGTGAAGACCGCAGCCGAGCTGGCTGGCGAGGCTCCGGACAGCCGTTGACCAGCGATTCGCCACTGAGCGGCAACGCAAGATAGACAGTCCCGTCCAGGGACTGCGGCCTGGGGGACGAACCAGGCTGACTTGCGATTCGCCGCTCAGCGGCGACAACCTGGACAACGGCGTGTTCGACGCTGGCGAGATGCTGTGTGTCCGGACATGCTGCTTCACGTCACCGGTCAGCGACTACAGCGCCGCGGCGACCGGTGATGCCGAATTGCCGGTGAACGGCGACAGAGCCCAGCTGGCCCCGCGTCGGCGAGTTGTTGCCGAAAAACGGCAAATGCTCTCCAGCCGCTAAAACCGCAGGCCGGAGAGCAGAACCGGAACTCAAGCAGGCAGAGCCGCTTCGATCGCCGCGACGATCGTCTCGTCTTCTGGCTCCGTGCGCGGCCGGAAGCGGCCGAGCACCTTGCCGTCCGGGCTGATCAGGAACTTCTCAAAGTTCCACTGCACGTCGCCGGCTTCGCCCTCCGCGTCGGGCGTTTCCGTGATGCTCGCGTAGAGCGGGTGCCGCCCTTCGCCGTTGACGTCGATCTTCTCGAACAGCGGGAACGACACTCCGTACGTGGTGGAGCAGAACGTCTGGATTTCCTCCGCCGTGCCTGGTTCCTGGCCGGCGAACTGGTTGCACGGGAACCCGACGACTGAGAAGCCCTTGTCGCCGTAGCGTTCCTGAAGCCGTTCCAGTCCGGTGTACTGCGGCGTCAACCCGCACTTCGACGCCACGTTCACCACGAGCAGCGTCTTGCCGGCCAGCGGCCCGTCGAGAGTGGCGTCGTCGCCAGACAGAGTCTTGAGGGGCAGGTCGCGGATTCCCATGGAATTCCCTTCGATCGTCATGCGGGAGGACGGCGCAGGGCACGCGCGTCCAGATGTCCGAACGGGCCGTCGGCCCGACGGTATTCCTCCGCCAGGGCAAGGGCGCGGGCACGATCTCCGCTGCGGAGCAACCCTGCCAAGGCATCGAATCGTTCGGTGTGCACCCGGGCACGCCGGCGGGCGTAATCGGCGGCGGAGTCTTTGGTGACCATGAACGCCCAGTCGCTGGACAGCGCCATCATCGCCTCGGCGACGGCCTGGTCGGCAACGGCGTCGCGAGTGGTCCCATCGTGCTTGTCCACCAAGTCGAGCAGCCGGGACTGCAGTGCAGTGTTGTCCTGCACCATGTCCGCGACCTGTTCGCCATCCCAGACTCGCCAATCCTTGCCGGAGCCCCACGAGGAAGCTGGCAGTTGAACCGGCTCGCCCAGGTGGCCGGCTTCGAGCGCGCCGCGCAACGTGGTCACCCGGACGCCTGCTTCGGGCAGTGCACGCAAGATTCCTTCGAGCCATGCGGGACCTTCGTGCCACCAGTGGCCGAAAAGCTCAGTGTCGTAGGCCGCGACGACGAGCGATTCGCGGCCGTGTTGTTCACGGAGGGACCTCAACCGCGCCACGACTGTTTCGACGAAATCCTTGACGTGCGAACCTAGAACGTCCGCGGCGAGTGCGGGGTCGTAGGGGGCTTTGTCTTGTGGTTCAACGGTTTTTCCGGTGACCCGTGATGCCTTCAGTCCGACTTCGTGTGCCCAGGTGTGGAAATCCCGGTACGCCGCATGGCCCGGATACCCAGCTTTTGGCGACCAAACTCGGTACGTGACTTCGAGATCGCGGCCGAAGCAGACGACGTCGGAGTCGCCGACGGGGTGCGCGGCTGAGGTGTCACCATGGAGTGAAGGGCCGTCGACAAGGAAGCGTCGCACGCCGGCGTCGTGATAATCTTGTTCCATTCCCGGTGCGTAACCACATTCAGGTGCCCAAATACCTTCTTGTGCGCGACCGATGCGCAGCGCGGTGTCCTCCAACCCGGCCTGGAGGGCAAACCGTCGCACCCGCTGGTCCAGCAATGGCTGGAACGGATGCGCCAGCGGTCCGCCGAGCAGTTCGATCGTGTCACTGTCCACAAGCGACCGCAGGAGTGGCGAGAAACCATGCCGCCAGCGCGTTTCCAGCTCCTCGGTGGCGTGCATCGCGGCCTGGTGCTCGGCGGCCGCGAGGTCGCGCAGCAACGGATCGCCGTGCCAGAGCGTCGATGCGTGCTGCGTGCGCAGCTGCCAATGGCCGACCCAGTCGTGGCAGGCGCGGATGGCGTACGGATCGTCGAGCTGAGCGGCGAGGACCGGCGTCATGCCGAGCGTCAAAACGTCGCGTCGCCCCTCAGCGGCGAAACGGCGCAGCAGGTCGACGACGGGCAGGTAGGAATGAGTCCACGCCTGGTACAGCCATTCCTCGCCGACCGGCCAGCTGCCATGGTGCGGCAGCCACGGCAGGTGGCTGTGCAGGACGAGGCAGAACGTGCCTTCGTACGCGGGATTCCGGGGGCTCACGGGCGCACCGCCACGGCCACCAGGTCGAGGCTCGCGTCGAGGTCGTCGCCGTGCACGGCGAAGTCGTCGGCCTTGATCGCCGCGACGTCCGCGAGGAGGTCCGCAGGCCAGCTGGCCTGTCCGGGAAGGGAGCCCATGACGACGTCCAGCTGGGCGTCGATGATGGAGCCGCCGTAACGACCTTCCACGGCGCGCAGGGTTTCCGCGTGGTGCAGCCCGTGCAGCGCGGCGACAGTGAATCCGGCAGCGCGCAGCAGGCCGTCCAATTCGGACGGTGCCAGTTCGCGCGTGTGGAACGGGTTGAGCGGGGTGTCGCTGTCCGGCGTGAAAGTGAGCCGATTCGGGGTCGTGACGAGCAGTTTCCCTCCCGGGCGCAGGACTCGGAAGCATTCGGCGAGGAAACCGTCCTGGTCCCACAGGTGCTCGATCACCTGGAAGTTCGCCACCACGTCGATCGCCCCGTCCCGCAGCGGGAGGTATGCCAGGTTCGCCCGAGCGACGGCGACGTCCGGATATCGGCGTGCGACGTGCTCGGTGGTCGGCACGTCGTAATCCAGCGCGAGCACTCGCCGGGCGTGCTGGGCGATAAGCCCGGCGCCGTAGCCCTCGCCGCAGCCGGCTTCGAGCACTGTCGCGTCGGCGCAATGGGGGAGGAGAGCGAGGTAGGCAGCTTCATGACGGCGGAACCAGTAATTCTCCTCGGGTATGCCGGGGACGGTTCGTTCGCCGGTGAGGTGCAGTGCCTCGGCCCGGGTGGCTGCGTTGGTCACCTGCGCGACCCTAGCGCCTGTCACGTTTCGCGCAGCCGTCTCGTTCCAGCGGTATGCAACGGACGATCACGCGCATCCTCCTGATCCTGCTCGGCCTCTACACCCTGGTGCAGGGGCTCTGGCCGCTGCTCGACCCGATGGGGTTCTACCAGGACTTTCCCGGTTTCCGGCACGGCTGGGTTTCCATGGACGGCCCCTACAACGAGCACTTCATCATCGATTTCGGCGGCCTCAGCCTGGCGCTCGGCACGATGCTCGTCGGCGCTGCCGTGATGGGCACCACAACTGTCGCCCGCTTGGTGGCGATCGCGGCGCTGCTGTTCGCGGTCCCGCACTTCATCTACCACGCGGGTCACGTCGGGCACTATCCGCAGCTCGACCAGGTGCTCATCATCGGCGGGCTCGCGGTTACGGTCCTGCTGCCGCTCGTGGTGCTTCTGGTCCCGGGGCGGCGAATCGAGGTCAGTTCGACGGCGACACCGTGATGCTGAGCGCACCTGGGCCGACGTGAGCGCCTATCACGGTGCTCGCGTCGCCCACCACGATCTCGCCCGCTCCCGGCACGCGCTCCCGCAGCCGCTGGACGACTTCGGTCTCGTCGGAGCCGAACCGGGTCACCGCGAGGTCCACCGGTTGGTCGCCTGCGGCCTTCGCGGCCAGGTCGACCAGCCGGTTCATCGCTCGTTTAGTGCCGGGGACCCGGGCGAGCGGGCTCACTTCCCCATTGCGGACGGTGAGCAGAGGCTTGATCGAGAACGCACTTCCGAGCATCGACTGAGCGGTGCCGATCCGTCCCGATCGTCGTAGGTACTCCAGCGTGTCCACGTAGATCAGTTCGGTCGAGCTGCGCACTCGCCGTTCCGCGGCGTCCAGGACCCGCTCGAGCTGTCCGCCGGCTCCGGCGACGCGGGCGGCGGACACCGCCGCGTAGCCGAGACTCATGCTGGCCGTCCCGCTGTCGAGGATGTGCACAGGAATGCGGACCTGCTGGGCAGCCTCGCGCGCGGCTTCGACGGTCTGCGAAAGCCGTCCGGAGATGTGGAGGCTGACGATGGCGGACGCACCGGCGGTGGCCGCGTCCTGGTAGGTCCAGAAGAACGCGCCCGGATCGGGCGGCGAAGTCGTGACGGCCGCGCCGGACTTCATGGTCTGGATGAGCTCGCTCCGGTCGAAGCGGTGCTCGTCGTCCGTCTGGTCGCCGACGTGCAGCTGGACCTGGACGACACTGATTCGCCACTGAGCGGCGAGCTGCTCGGGCAGGCACGAGGTCGAGTCGGTGACTACGGCGATGTGCGCGGACATGGTGCCGGAGCGTAACCCCTAACGGCCTACTGCGAGTAAGTGACCGTTGCTCCGATCGGGCGAGCGGCGCGCTGGACGGGCTAACCGGTCAACTACTAGGACGATCGTCCCATTAGATTGCTCATCCAGGTGAATGCCGTCACCTCGAGGGGTCCGGCCGCGGAATTGCCCCTAATCTACCGCTCAGTAGAGCACTGTCCCGCGGCCGAGAGCCGGCCCCAACCGGGAGGTCGAAGAAGACCCATGACGAACATCGTTGTCCTGGTCAAGCAGGTACCGGACACCTACTCGGAGCGGAAGCTCTCCGGTTCCGACAACACCCTTGACCGCGAATCCGCCGACGCCGTGCTCGACGAGATCAACGAGAAGGCCGTCGAAGAGGCCCTCAAGATCAAGGAAGCCGGCGAGGGCGAGGTCACCGTGATCTCGGTCGGCCCGGACCGCGCCACCGACGCGATCCGCAAGGCGCTCTCCATGGGCGCCGACAAGGCCATCCACGTGTCCGACGAGGCGCTGCACGGCTCCGACGCGATCGCCACCGCGAAGGTCATCGCCGCCGCTGTCGGAAAGGTCGAGGGTTACGACCTGATCCTGGCCGGCAACGAGGCGTCGGACGGCCGCGGTGCCGCCGTGCCCGCGATCCTCGCCGAGCTGCTCGGCGTGCCGCAGCTGACCTACGTGCGTCAGCTGACCGTCGAGGGCTCCGCCGTGAAGGCCGACCGCGAGACCGAAGACGGCATCACCCACCTCGAGGCGAACCTGCCGGCGCTGGTGAGCGTGAGCGAGAAGATCAACGAGCCGCGTTACCCGTCGTTCAAGGGCATCATGGCCGCGAAGAAGAAGCCGGTCGAGACGCTGACCATCGCCGACCTGGGCATCGACGCGGGCGAGGTCGGTCTCGCCAACGCGTGGTCGTCGGTCGTCGAGGCCTCGCCGAAGCCGCCGCGCACCGCGGGCGAGAAGGTCGAGGACGAGGGCGACGGCGGCTCGAAGGTCGCTGAGTACCTGGTCGCGCAGAAGCTCATCTGAGACACGGTTTCGAGGAGGATTCCGGAAAATGGCTGAAGTACTCGTCCTCGTCGACCACGTCGACGGTGATGTCAAGAAGGTCACGCTCGAGCTGCTGACCGCTGCGCGCGCCCTTGGCGAGCCCTCCGCTGTCGTGGTGGGCCCGACCGGCACCGCGGCGAAGGCCAAGGAAGCGCTCGCCGGCCACGGCGCGGCGAAGGTGTACGTCGCCGAGGGCGACGACGCTGCCGGTTACCTGGTGACCCCGAAGGTGGACGTGCTCGCGAAGCTCGCTGAGCAGGTCTCCCCGGCCGCGGTGCTCGTCGCCGCCAGCGCCGAGGGCAAAGAGGTGGCCGCGCGGGTCGCGCTGCGGCTGGGCTCCGGTCTGCTCTACGACGCGGTCGGGGTCAACGCCGACGGCACCGTGGACCAGTCCATCTTCGGTGGCGCGTTCTCCGTGAAGGCCAAGGCTGCCAAGGGTGCGCCGGTCGTGTCGGTGCGTCCGGGTGCGGTCGAGGCGGAAGCCGCCGAGGGCGCGGCCGCCGAGGAGACCGTCGAGATCCCGGCGCAGGACCCGGCGAAGTCGGCCAAGATCACCGGCATCGAGCCGGTTGTCGGCGGCGACCGTCCGGAGCTGACTGAGGCGTCGATCGTCGTGTCCGGTGGCCGCGGCGTCGGTTCGGCGGAGAAGTTCGACGTCGTCGAGAAGCTGGCCGACTCGCTCGGCGCGGCTGTCGGCGCGTCCCGTGCCGCTGTCGACTCCGGCTACTACCCGGCGCAGTTCCAGGTCGGCCAAACCGGCAAGACGGTGTCGCCGCAGCTGTACATCGCGCTCGGCATCTCCGGCGCGATCCAGCACCGCGCCGGCATGCAGACGTCGAAGACGATCATCGCGGTCAACAAGGACGCGGAGGCTCCGATCTTCGAGATCGCCGACTTCGGCGTGGTGGGCGACCTGTTCAACGTCGCGCCGCAGCTGACCGAGGCTGTCGACAAGCGCAAGGGCTGACGTTTTCTTTCGCCCGGAAGGCCGTCGCGTGCTCGCCACGCGGCGGCCTTCCGCGTTCTCCGGAAGCTCTCGCCCGCCTGAGAGGAACCTGAGAACCGGCAATTAACTCAACGTGCACTGACCGGTCATCGATTGGCACTCTCCGAGGCCGCTTACCGGCAGGTACACCTTGACCATGACGTCGTCACAGCTCCTCGTCAGTACTGATCAGGCGGGTGCCGACCTTCCCGCAGGCGCTCCGCGGTATTCGCTTCTGGTCGCCAACGGGAACGATGAAGTGCTCGCCGCGCAGAAACTGCGATACCGGGTTTTCGCCGAGGAGATGGGGGCGGAACTGCATTCCCCGGAGCCCGGCCGGGATGTCGACTACTTCGACGAATTCTGCGACCACCTCGTGGTCCGCGACGACAACACCGGCGAGATCGTCGGCTGCTACCGCATGCTCCCGCCGGATCGCGCCGCACAGGCCGGGAAGCTTTACTCCGACAGCGAATTCGACCTGACGACGCTTGCCGCGCTGCGGCCGTCCTTGGTCGAGACTGGACGGTCCTGTGTCCACCCCGACCACCGCAGCGGTGCGGTCGTGAGCCTGGTGTGGGCGGGGATCGCGCGCTACATGCTCCTTTCCGGACACCGTTATCTCGCCGGCTGCGCTTCGGTGTCGCTGAACGATGGCGGCAGCTACGCCGCAGGGGTCTGGGATGTCTTGCGCACCAAGCACCATGCCGCTGACTCGCTGCAAGTCTCGCCGTTGAACCCATGGGATCCGGGCGCAATCGCGCGTCCCGACCGGGCCATGCTGCCGCCGTTGATCAAGGGTTACGTGCGGCTTGGCGCCAAGGTGTGCGGCCCGCCGGCCCTCGACGCCGACTTCGGGGTCGCGGACTTTTTCGTCCTTCTTGATCTGCAGCAGGTCGACGAGCGGTACTTGAAGTTCTTCCTCGGAGCGCAAGGATGAGTCACGCATGGATGCCGACGTCGCCCTGCGGTGACGGTTGCCTCACCGAGGGCGCGCCCACGGTTGGCTTGCCGCGGCGAATCTTGCGGTTCACTGCGGCGGTTTCAGTGGTCTTCGCGGCGTTGCTGATCGCGCCGGCGTTGCTGGTGCTTCGCGGCCGGAGCCGGGAACGACTGGTGCGCCGGATTTTCCGGGCGGTACTGAGGGCGTTCGGCGTACGGATGTCTGTTGTGGGCGGTGCGGACTTCCTCGCCGCTTCGGCTGGCCGCGGCGCTCTCGTGGTGAACAACCACATCTCGTGGCTGGACATCATCGCCATCAACGCCCTGCGCCCGATGCGCGCGCTCGCGAAGATCGAGATCGGCTCGTGGCCGGTCTTGGGCACGCTCGTGCGTCGCGGCGGAAGCATTTTCCTGGACCGCAACCGTTTGCGCACCTTGCCGGACACCATGTCCGAACTGGCTGAGAGCCTCCGCGCCGGCGCGCTCGTCAACGTCACCCCCGAGGGCACGACTTGGTGCGGCCTAGCCTCCGGCCGCTTCACCACGGCCACCTTCCAAGCCGCGATCGACGGTGGCGTCCCGGTTCGGCCGATCGCTTTGCGCTACCGCCTCGCGGATGGCCGCGAAACCAGCCAGCCGGCGTTCATCGGGCCGGAGTCGCTCATCGCGTCGTTGCGCCGGGTCGCCGCGCTGCGCGGTCTGGTCCTGGAAGTGCACGTGTGCCCGGAGATCGCCCCCGGCCGTGCCGAAGACCGCCGTTCGCTAGCAGCGCTTGCCGAGGCATCTGTCCACTCGGCCCTCGGCACAGTCCGCATCCCGCCGCAGCGTCGCCGGGTCCTGGTCGGCCGTCGGGTGTCCTCCCAACCGGTTGTGCACTGACGAACGCCCTGGCCAAGGCGTCGCGGAGAGGCGTTGCCGTTTTTTGGCGAAACCTCTCCGCAGCGCTCCGGCCCCGCCGACTGGCATGACGCTCGACCGTAGCCAGCCCATTCGCCACTCAACGGCGACAACCACCCGGCTTGCTTTGCCACCGGATGGCTACAGCTGCACCGTTCGTCCCCCGTAACCGCTGGCCTGCCATCCGCCGCCACCTGAATGGCACTGAATCGCTTACGGCGGCGCACCTGGTTTGCGGCGCCTCGCCTTTGTCGCCACTGAACGTCGAAAGTCGCATGCCTCAGCGCACCTGCTCGCCGTGCTCCGCCTTTTCGCCACTGAGCGGCAACGGCCTGCCTGCCGCGGTTGTTGCCCAGCGGCAACGCCCAATCACCTGTGCTGCACCGTCATCGAGCCTAGCCGAAGCCTGTGGTCATGAAACGGCAATTGTCAGCTTCCCTCCAGGGTGCCCGCTCCGACTCTCCTCCTGCGCAGCTGCGGCTTCCTCCAACGGGTAGGTCTTCCCCTGCGCAATCCTCAGTCCATTGTGTACATAACCGAGGATCTCGTTCAGTACCTCTTGCGTCTGCTCGTCCCGGCCACCAGACGAGAACGGCAACCCAAGCTCGAAGGCCGCACCGTCGGCAATGGTCACGATGCGCTCCTTCGACCCGCGCAACTCGACCGATTCCGGCAAGACGCCATGGCCAGACGCATCGAACACCGCGTCGACCGGCCGGTCCGCCGCATTACGGACCCGATCCAGCCACCCGTCGCCGTAACGGACCGGAATCGCGCCCAGCGCTTTCACCTCATCGAGATTGTGCTGTCCAGCCGTTCCTATGACGGTCGCGCCCAACGCGACCGCGATCTGTGTCGCGAGACGACCGACAGCGCCACTCGCTCCATGGACCACCAAAAGTTCGCCAGCTTTGACGTCGAGCAGACGCAAAACGCGTAACGCAGTTTCGCCAGCTACCGGCAACGCGGCCGCGTCATCCCAGGAGAGGTCGGCTGGCTTGCGAACGATCGCTCCGCCGAGCGCGAACTCGGCATACCCGCCGGTCGCCGACCAGCCGAACACCTCGTCTCCGACGCTGAATTCAGCGCCGTCGCCCACCGCGTCAACCACGCCCGCGATCTCCAGCCCCGGGATCTGCGGACTTTCGAGCGCCGCCCCGCCGGCCATCGCCCCCGAACGAATCTTCCAGTCGATCGGGTTGATCCCTGCGCGCCTGACCGCGACCCGCACCTGTCCGGGACCGGGCTCCGGTGCCGGAACTTCTTTCAGCTGGAGCACTTCGGGCCCGCCGTACTCGGCGAAAGTGATGGCTCGCATCTTGGTTCGCACTCTCCTTCGGTCGCCGTACGTCCTGCTTAAAGCCAACCAGCATCCGGCGCATTCCGAACCGCACGTTCGATTCGCCAGTCAACGGCGAGACCCGCGTCCCTGCCTCGCTCGCTCACCCTGGCCGTACCCGGCCGTCGTGACACAGACAGTGCTGATCGGTAGCCCGCAAGGAGCCCTTGACCCATCCGGTCTAGGCGATCACCGCGGCGTCGGCGACTACCGGGCGTCAGCGACCTCCTGCGCCAAGCTCCTCTCGGCTGCCCGTATGCGGCATCCATGAGAAGCCCACAAGCCCGCCTCGAACTGCGGAACGTCATCCCGCGGCGTCAAATTTCATCCCGATGCGGTGCGCCCCACTGTTCACCCCGAAAGGCCGACGGTCGACTTGACCTCCAGGGCGCTGGAGGTTGCAAGCTCGCGATCATGAGCCAGACCGTCGAAGCGCAGCCCCGAAAGAGCGTTCTCTGGAGTCGCGAACACCGGCTTGTCACCGTCGGCCTGTTGCTTGTGGTCACGTTGGTGGCCTTTGAAAACATGGGCGTAGCCACCGCGATGCCGACACTCGTCGCCGAACTTCACGGTTTGGCGCTCTATTCCTGGCCGTTCACCACGTTCCTGGTGGCCAGCGTCGTCGCCACAGTCTTGTCCGGACGATTGGGCGACCGCAGAGGCCCGGCGCCAGCCCTCCTCGTGGGGCCGGCGCTGTTCGCCGCAGGATTAGCTGTCGCAGGTATCGCGACGACGATGCCGATGTTGCTAGTCGGCCGCGCGTTGCAGGGCTTCGGCTCGGGCTTTCTGCTGGTGTCCGTCTCGCTCTTGATCGCCGTGACGTTCACCGATCGCGAACGGCCCGTCATCTACGCGGCTAATGCGGCTGCCTGGGTGCTCCCGGCGGTCATCGGCCCGTTCGTCGCCGGATTGATGACCGTGACCGTCGGCTGGCGATGGGTCTTCCTCGGACTGCTTCCGCTGGTCGGGATCGGAATCGTCCTCCTCCGCAAGATCACTCGCCGACTGCCCGCCCACGTGCCGCTGCCAGCTGGACGTCGCGCAGGCGTCATCGCCGCTGTTGTCGCTGCGCTCGGGGTCGCTGCACTGAGCTGGGCCGCACAACACCCATCGCCTGCCGCGATCGCGTACGGGGCCTTGAGCCTTGTTGCGCTAGCCGTCGCACTGCGCAAACTCCTGCCAGCCGGAACTATGACTTCTCGTCCCGGATTACCCACAGTGGTCGCCTCTCGAGCCCTGATCGCTGGCGCATACGCGGGCATGGAGGCGTACCTCCCGCTGACCATGACCGCTGTCCACGGCTATAGCCCTGCGCTCGCGGGCCTGCCTCTGACCATCACCGCGCTGGGCTGGTCCGCCGCGTCGGCGCTCCAAGGCCGATTCCTCGACTGGTCGCGGGAGGCATCGCTGCGTACCGGCTTCGCGCTTGTCGCTGTGGGCCTGGTCGGCTTCGGTTTTGTCGCCCAACCGTGGTTCCCCGCATGGGTGGCCTTCGCCGTCTGCGCAGTTGGCGGCGCGGGGATGGGAATCGCGATGCCTGCCATCTCAGTCCTCTTGCTGCGCTACTCGCCTGAGGGGGAGCGGGGGTTCAACACGTCCGCAATGCAGCTCGCCGACTGGGTCGGATCAGCGTTGCTCATTGGCGTCGGCGGGGTGCTACTGGCTGCCGTCGCGTCCGCCGCCCAGCCGTCCCCCGCGATGGGGCTGCTCAGTATCGCCCTCGTCCTGCTGGCTCTGCTCGGCGTCCGACTCACGAGCCGGTGGCCGAAACGGGTGTGACGTGCCACTCTGCGGCCTGGGGCGAGCTTCGTCACAGGCCGCATCGGTCTACCCTGATAGAGCGATGACCTATCTCGACCATGCGGCAACCACTCCGATGCTGCCCGAAGCCATTGCGGCGATGACTGAGGCTTTGTCCACCGTGGGCAACGCCTCTGCGCTGCACTCTTCGGGCCGTCGAGCTCGGCGGGCCGTCGAGGAAGCACGCGAAGTGATCGCCGCCGCTTTGGGCGCGCGACCATCGGAAGTCATCTTCACCGGCGGCGGTACGGAGAGTGACAACCTCGCGGTCAAGGGCATCTTCTGGGCTCGAAACGGCGAGGACTCGGCTCGGCGTCGCATCCTGTGCAGCACGGTCGAGCATCACGCGGTCCTCGACACGGTCGAGTGGCTGGAACAGCACTCTGATGCCGAGATCACCTGGCTCGAAGTAGACGACCAGGGGCGAGTGTCGCCGGAAACGCTCCGCGCCGCGATCGATTCGGCACCGGAGACTGTTGCCCTGGCGACGGTGATGTGGGCGAACAACGAGGTCGGCACTGTCAACCCGGTCGCCGCTCTCGCCGAGGTCTGCAACGAATACGCGGTTCCCCTGCACACGGATGCCGTCCAGGCGGTTGGTGCAGTTCCCGTCGACTTCACCGCGTCCGGAGCAGCGGCTCTCACACTGACTGGCCACAAACTCGGCGGCCCGTACGGCGTCGGTGCCCTTCTCCTCGACCGCGACACGTCGTGTGTCCCCGTCCTCCACGGCGGTGGCCAGGAGCGCAGCGTTCGGTCAGGCACTCTCGACGTCCCAGCGATTGCTGGCTTCGCCGCTGCGGTGCAGGCGGCGATCAGCAGTCGCGCCGAGTATGCCGCTCGGGTCGAGAAGCTGCGTGACGAACTCGTCGCCGCGGTCCTGCGCGAGGTCCCGGACGCGATCCTTAATGGCCGCGACGGCGAGCGGTTGCCGAGCCACGCTCATTTCACTTTTCCTGGTTGCGCGGGCGACAGCTTGCTGATGCTCTTGGACGCCAAGGGCATCGAGTGCTCCACCGGTTCGGCGTGCACCGCGGGGGTCGCGCAGCCAAGTCACGTCCTCCTGGCAATGGGGGCAGACGCCGCCGCGGCCCGCGGTTCGCTCCGATTCTCGCTCGGCCACACGTCGACACTGGACGACGTGCATACCCTGGCCCGCGAGATTAGTGGCGTCGTCACCCGCGCTCGACAGGCCGGCCTCGCCGGCATGCGCAAACAGACGCAGAAGCAAGAGGTGTAAAGCAATGCGCGTACTGGCCGCAATGAGCGGAGGAGTCGACTCGGCCGTCGCCGCTGCGCGTGCAGTGGACGCCGGCCATGATGTCGTCGGAGTGCACCTGGCGCTTTCAGCCCAACCTGGCACGCTGCGGACGGGTTCCCGCGGCTGCTGCACCATCGAAGACTCCCACGACGCCCGCCGGGCTGCGGACATCCTCGGTATCCCGTTCTACATCTGGGATTTCGCGGAGCGCTTCACCGAAGAGGTCGTCGAGACGTTCGTCGGCGAGTATGCCGCAGGCCGTACTCCGAACCCTTGCGTGACTTGCAACGAGAAGATCAAGTTCGAGGCGCTGCTTGAGAAGGCCCTCGCTCTTGGCTTCGACGCTGTTGCGACCGGCCACTATGCGCGCCTAGCGACGGTCGATGGCGAGCTGGAGCTTCGCCGGAGCGCGGACGAAGGCAAGGACCAGTCGTACGTGCTGGCTTCACTGCAGCCTGAGCAGCTCCGTCACGCGATGTTTCCGCTGGGCGACTCCTGGAAGTCTGACGTGCGTGCCGAAGCGGAGCAGCGCGGGCTTTCCGTCGCGCGGAAGCCAGACAGCCACGACATTTGCTTCATCCCGGACGGCGACACCAAGAAGTTCTTGGAGAAGCGGCTCGGTGAGCGTCCCGGCGAACTGGTTGACGCAGAGACAGGTGCGGTGCTCGGGCGTCACACCGGCGTACACGGGTTCACCGTGGGCCAGCGGAAGGGCCTCGGTATCGACGCCCCGGCCGCTGATGGACGACCTCGGTATGTCCTTTCGCTCGAACCTGTTTCGGGCACGGTGAAGGTCGGGTCGTCGGCAGACCTCGGTGTCGAGGCTATCGACGCGGACCGCGCGATCTGGCCGAGTGGACGAGCATTGGACGGCCCGACCGAATGCACAGTCCAGGTTCGCGCGCACGGCGGCATTGCCGGCGCGGTCGCTGAAGTGGATGAAGACGGACGAGTCTCCATCCAGTTGCGCGAACCGTTGCGTGGTGTGGCACCGGGCCAGGTCGTTGTCCTTTATCGGCAAGACGACCAAGCCGGCGACCTGGTGCTCGGGAGCGCCAAGATCTCTGGCACGCGCTGATCTCCTTATGCGCCTAGGCGTTCCTCTTCAGGTTGTTCTGGTGTGAGTTGGGGATCGTGTAGTGCTGGAGGTGCGCTTTCAGCTTTCTCTCCGGTTGGTGTCGTGACGATCAGTTTCCCGTCTTGCAGGACCTCATAGCTCCAGTCCGCCCGGTCCTTGAGACGGCGGTGGCGTAGGCAGTAGCTCAACGTCGAGTCTGCATCCGCGGAATCAGGACAGGTCGGTTCCGTGAGGCAGTTGTGCGCGGGCCGCGGACAGCCTGGCTGTCGGCACTCACGGTCGCGGATCCGCACGAACTCATCCACGTCGATGCTCGGCCGGTACCGGAACTTGCCGACCTCGATCACTTGGCCGGTCAACGGGTCAGTGATGACCCGGCGGACGATCGTGTCGGGACCAGCGGCGATGTGACGCGCGAGTTCGGCGGGAATATGACCGTGGCCGGCGAGCTCAGCGGGGTTGTCGTTGAGACCCAGGTAGGTCTGCAGGTCGACGTAGAGGTACACCTCGGTTTGCTCTGGAACGCCGCCTTTGCCGCTGAGCAGCAGATCGATCGCGACGTCAGCGCGGAGTTGGTCGAGAGTTCGCTTCTCATCGCCCGTTTTGAGCGATCGAGCGATCTTGTCGACGCGGAGATAGGCGGCTGTAGCTTTGTCGGTCGAGGTGTTGTCGACGGAGATCCGGGAGATGCCTTCGCTCTGGTGCTGAAGGACGACGCGGCGCTCAGACTTCCGCTGAGCCAGCCGGTTCATCGCGCCGTCCGGATCGATTTTCGTTGCGGCGTAGGCGGTTGCCTTGCGGACTTGAGTCGGATTCTTGTCTTCCACCCGGTGTTCGAGCAGGTAGTCGACCATCCGCGCGTGGCGGTCGGACAGCTGGCTGGTGCCGTCGGTGACCTTCATGGCGCGATAGAGATCGAACTTGCCCTGATCCATCAACCGGAAGATTCGAGGCAGGCGTTGGGCCAGGGCTTCGGCGGCGGCGATCATCGCACCGGCTCGAGTGTCGGTGATATGCAAGGCAAGCGCGAATTCGCACGCCAGCTCGTGCGGGTCTGATCTTCGTCTTCGCATGCCCGCCATGCAATGCAGCTGCAACGCCTGCAGCCGGGCGATCTGACGGTTTGCGTCCTTCACCGCTGCCATCAGCTGATCTGACTTCAGACGGTCGAAAAGGTTGAGGTTCGCGTGCATGGCGCGAAGCAGGAAGGCGAGGTCTGCTGTTTCGGTGGCGTTGTGGGTCTGGTCGGCGTGGTCCGCCTGTGTGATCGATTTGCTCATGATCGTCACGATACGCATCGATCCGAGCACTGTCAGCTAAATTGCGCGAAGGGGCCCATCGTGCAATCACTTGGCTATTGCGTGACGACTCTGGCACGGTGAAAGGTGGGTGACCAAGTGCGTGGACGGGTGAAGCTGCGAGGAGGGAGTGATCAGAGATGCAGCTTGAAACCCGTGTGGCTCGCGACGAAGCCTAATCGTTCGTAGAAGCGGTGCGCTGCCGTCCTCGTTGTATCCGAGGTGAGCTGGACTAGGTTGCAGCCGCGTCGCTGCGATTCGTCGATGGCCCACTGCACGAGTTGTGCGCCCAAACCTGAGCCGCGGTGGTCACGGTGTACCCGCACAGCTTCGATTTGTCCGCGAAGTGCACCACGCCGCGCGAGGCCGGGAATGATCGTGAGCTGAAGTGTGGCTACCGGCTGATCGTTTGATGTTGCGACGACCAGCAGCTGGTTTGGGTCTGTGGCAATGGCTTCGAACGCTCGCAGGTAGGGCTCTAGTTCAGACGGCGAGTCGCGGGTTGCTCCCAGTTGGTCGTCCGCAAGCATCTGGACGATTGCTTCGACATCGTCGGCGCGAGCTCGTCGCACAGTGATAGGAGGCACGGCTGATCAGTATTCCATTGGGCGAATGATGAACAGTTGGCTGCTACGTGGTCTTGTAGCGACGAATGCCGTCGACGTCTTCGGCTGCGAGCTTGTTTTGTGAGACCAGCAGATCCAGGTGCGCGCCGGTCTCCAAGACTGCGAGCATCTGATTGAAGCCGTCCATTTCGGACAGTTTGCGACTGCGGCGAGTCCAGCCGAGACGGCTGGCGGCTTCAAACGCGGTGCTGGCTCCGGCTTCGATCTGTGCCGCCATCGTTTCGAGACGTCGCCGGTGGTGTTCGAGAAGTTCGTCGATGCGGGCATGCGCGCTGTCGGTGACGGGGCCGTGAGCCGGCAGCATGCGCCGGTCCGGCATTCCGCGAACCAGACGGAGGGAGTCGAGATAGTCGTTCAGCGGCAACTCGGCCGGAACCGGCTGGAAGCCGATCGACGGAGTGATGTGCGGGAGCACATGGTCACCGGAGAACAACAGGTTGGCTGCGCCGTCGACGAAAACCACGTGGCCGTTGGTGTGTCCTGGGGTGTGGACCACGTCGAACTCGCGGTCGGGTAGCACTGCTCGGCGGCCGGGCGTCAGCCATTCGTCTGGCTCTTCCCAGAGATCCGCCTCGGTGTGGCGGGGCTCCGAACCGAACAGCTTGCTGAGCGCCGTGATGACTTCTTGCCCGCCGCTGAGGCGGAGAAGGTCGAGTTGGGCTTGCATAGGGAACTGGTTCGGGTTGGCGCTCGCGTCGAGCGAAGGCTGCTCGAGCTTGCCGAGCGCGATCCGGTTGCCGAACTCGCGCCGAAGGGCGACTGCCTGCGTGTAATGGTCGCGGTGGACGTGAGTAATGAGGAATTCTCGGACGTCGCCGAGCTCGGCGTCGAATGCCTTGAGCGCGTCGGTCAGCAATCGGCGAGATTCGGTGAGGGCCCAGCCCGAGTCGACGAGCACCAGGTTCGTGCCGTCGGTGACGGCGTAGACGTTGACCGCGCGCAGGGCGTCGCTCGGCAATGGCAAGGGAATCCGGTAGACGCCCGCGGCCACTTCGTAGACCCCGGGGTCAGCCCAGTTCGAGTAACTGCCTTCGGGCAACGGCTCCACGGCGACCTCCGTCCAGGCGGGACCTCGACGTCCCGGACTTTCCTTACATTGGGCCGTATTTCGGTCGCTGTCCACCTGGCGGGGCTGAGACGCCGGTCACGTGATCAACCGGGTTGTGCGGTGAGCGCGATGTCGATGGTCAACGTGGTCGCGACGAGCATGCTGGCTAGCGGCTCGGGGACCTGCAGCGGGATCTCTACAAGACAGGCGTTGCCGCTGATCGGCAAAAGTCCTGGTGGCGGGTGCCCGACATGGGCGACCTCGGTGCGGGTCGAGTCCTCGATCGCGACTTCCCATTGTTGCCGCCCATTGGCGACGACGGTGGCGATCGTCTTGCCTTCGGCGCGAAGGGCGAACCGGACGCGGCCTGCGTCAGTCGGGATGATTTCTCCGATCGGCGTCCCGTCCGCGCGGGTGACCACGAAGCGGGCCAGCGGACCCTTCGATGGCTTCTCGACTTTGAGGACAGTGCTCTGATTCGCGTCTCGTACCTCGAACCTGCGGCTGACGTGCTGGCCGGATTTCCGCAGAAGTTGAACGACTTTGCGCAGAAAGCTGGGTGTCGTGACGGCAACTCCGCCGATGCGGAGGCCGTGGCGGTCGAACACGCCGTACTCCTGGCCGGCGGCGGTCGGCTTTGCCTCTCGGCTGACGTAGAGGACCGGCTCAGTGAAGAGGGTCCGCTCAAACGAGCGGTGTGAACCTCGACGGTACGGTGCTCCGGGCACGGTGCCCCGCTGCGGCTCCCGGGCGGATGCGTCACCGGGTGTTTTGCCGGGCGGTGTCGGGGCGGAGCTGGTCATGACGATCCAGACTAACGCCGTGGCCGCGAATTCGGTGCAGGCAAAGGGATATGCGGCGAATGTCCGGCTATTGCCGCGCGGTCGGGTGAAGCTTGTCCGAAGGGGCGGTGCGGACGGCAGCCGCCCGTTCCGCGACAATCCGGCCTGTGAGTGAACGACCTTGGCCTGCGGGCGCGGCGACAGGAATCGGGTCCATGCCGGGGACCGATCCCGTCGAGGCCGCCGCCGTGGTGTTCGGAGAGCTTCCCGGCTTCCCGTATGTGCCCGAATTGCCGGCTCGCGGCGTCGGAGCCGACATCGTCGGCCGGACCGCGGCGTTGCTCGTGGATCTCGCGATTGACGTTGTGCCGAGCGGTTACCGCGTCGCCGGACGGCCTGGCCACGAACATCGTCGTGGGCGCGATCTGCTCCAGTGGGACCTCGACGCCGTTCAAGCCGCGCGCGAGAACGCTGGTGCGCCAGCGGTCCTCAAGACCCAGGTCGCCGGGCCTTGGACGCTCGGCGCGGGGATCGAGCTTGCCCGGGGACATCGGGTGCTCACTGACCGCGGGGCGTTGCGGGACTTCACCGCGTCGCTTCTCGACGGGCTTGCCCAGCACGTCGCGGAGCTGACCGCGAGGACTGACGCGCCAGTGGTCGTGCAGCTCGACGAGCCGTCGTTGCCTGCTGTTCTGGCCGGAAAACTGTCAACTCCGTCGGGATACGGCAACGTCGCCGCGGTGCCTGCGCCGGAGGTTCGGGAGCTGCTTGCGACGACGATCGAACGGATCGGCTCGATAACCGGGCAGCCGGTCATCGTCCACTGCTGCGCTCCGCGGCCGCCGATCGCGCTCTTCCGCGCCGCGGGTGCTGGAGCCGTCGCGTTCGACGTCAGCATGCTCGCCGGGGCGTCGGCCGAGCTTCTGGACGAGATCGGCGAGGCTTGGGACAGCGGAATTACGTTCTTCTTGGGCCTCGTGCCGGCCACGGACCCGGTGACGGCTCCGGCACTGAAGGAGATCGCGTCGCCCGCGCTCAGGCTCGTGGACCGGCTGGGGTTCAACCGGTCGATCCTGGCGGAGCGCACTGTTCCGACGCCTGCGTGCGGTCTGGCCGGTGCCACGAACGAGTGGATGCGCCGGGCGCTCGCTCTTAGTCGCGACCTGGGCAAAGGGTTCGTGGAGCCGCCTGAGAACTGGTGATTTCGCGGACGTCCCGCTGCCGTGACGCGTACCGTGGCTGGTGAAGAGAAGCAACCGGGGGAAATTCCGAATCATGCGTTTGTTCCGTCGTCGTCGCTCGGAAGCCGACACCGAAGCCGCGCCGCCAGATCCCCGTACGCCCTGGCCTGAGCAGCCGGTGCCGTCCGACGCCGCTGCTGCGGCAGCTGCGTTCTGGGAAGGCTGGTACGACCTTCTGCCCGAGGTCAGCGCTGCGCTGGGCGAAGGCGAACCGCATCGCGTCGAGCACGACCTCTGCGTGCTGGTCGAGACGTTCCACCCGCGTCTGCACTTCTCGCTCGAACGCGGTCGGACCGCCATCTACGCGTTGGTCGTCAGCGGCCAGGAAGACCCGGAGCTGCGCCCGTACACCGACGCGTGGAAAGCGGCCGGGCCGCCGGACGACGCGATCTGGGAGTACCACGATTCGGTGCCTCCGGTCCCGGACCCGACCGAGGTGACGGTGAACCTGGGCGAGCACCGCATCTCGCTGGCTGACGTCCGGGTTGTCGCGCAGGTGGACGACGGCGTGGTTGACGTCGCGGTCCACCATCCCGTGTTCGCGGACCTGGACGAGGCTTCGCGCACCACAATGACGTTCCTGCCGCTCGACGCGACGCTGGGCGAGCGTTTGGCCGCCGAGAGGCTGCGCCGGGTCGAGACTGCCGAGGCCGCGCCGGAAGGCACGATCGATCTTCTGGAGTTCCGGGAGCTGGTCCGCGGGCTGACGGAGCAACCGGACGAAAGTGTCGGTGCCTCCGGCTAGGCTCACCACCTGTGAGCAGCACCGACCTTCCCCAAGACCAGGTGGCCGTGGAGGCCGCCCAGGACGTGACCGACGTACCGGCCGACGTGCGCGAGCGGCACGGCGCGCTCGCGGAGGAGATCCGCGGCCATCAGTTCCGGTACTACGTGCTGGACTCGCCGATCGTCTCCGACGGCCAGTTCGACGCGCTCCTCGGCGACCTGCAGGAGATCGAAGACGAATACCCGGCGCTGGTCACGCCGGATTCGCCGACCCAGAACGTCGGCGGCACGTTCTCCACCGAGTTCACCGCGCACGACCACCTCGAGCGCATGTTGAGCCTGGACAACGTGTTCGACACCGACGAGTTCCTCACTTGGGTCGAGCGCGTCGAGAAGGAGATCGGGGCCACAGAGTACCTGGCCGAGCTGAAGATCGACGGCCTGGCCATCAACCTGCTCTACGAGAACGGCAAGCTCACCAGAGGTCTTACCCGCGGCGACGGACGTACCGGCGAGGACGTCACGCTCAATATCCGCACCCTCGATCAGGTACCGGACGAACTTACCGGCACCGACGAATTCCCGGTGCCGAAGCTCGTTGAGGTGCGCGGCGAGGTCTACTTTCGCGTCGAGGACTTCCTTGAGCTCAACGCGAAGATGGTCGAATCGGGCAAACTGCCGTACGCGAACCCGCGCAACACGGCTGCTGGGTCGCTGCGGCAGAAGGACCCGAAGATCACCAGGGAGCGCCGGCTGCGGCTGATCTGTCACGGCCTCGGCAAGCGCGACGGCTTCGAACCAGTCACCCAGTCGCATGCCTACGATGCGCTAGCGGCCTGGGGATTGCCGGTGTCGCCGCACACGCGAGTGCTGCGGACCGGCAAGGAACTCACCGATCACATCGCCTATTGGGGTGAACATCGGCACGACGCCGAACACGAGATCGACGGCGTGGTGATCAAGGTCGACCAGGTCGCCTTGCAGCGTCGCCTCGGCACTACGTCGCGTGCGCCGCGGTGGGCGATCGCGTACAAGTATCCGCCGGAAGAAGCGATCACGACGCTGCTGGACATCCAGGTCGGCGTGGGACGCACGGGACGGGTCACGCCGTTCGCAGTCACCGAGCCGGTCAAGGTCGCGGGCTCGACGGTCGCGCGGGCGACACTGCACAACCAGGAAGAGGTCAAGCGCAAGGGCGTGCTGATCGGCGACCGGATCGTGATCCGCAAGGCCGGCGACGTCATCCCCGAGGTCCTTGGCCCCGTCGTCGACGCACGGACTGGCGACGAACGCGAATTCGTGATGCCCACCGAGTGCCCGGAATGCGGCACGGAACTCGCCTACCAAAAGGAAGGCGACAAGGACATCCGCTGCCCGAACACCCGGTTCTGCCCCGCGCAGCTGCGGGAACGGCTGTACCACCTCGCCGGCCGCGGCGCGTTCGACATCGAGGTGCTCGGGTACGAGGCGGCGGTCGCGTTGCTCGACGCCAGGGTGGTCGCCGACGAGGGTGATGTGTTCGACCTCAACGAGGAGTCGCTCGCTGAGGTGGAGTTGTTCCGCACCAAGGCAGGCGACCTGTCAGCGAACGCGCGGAAACTTCTGGCGAACCTCGATTCGGCGAAGGACCGTCCGCTGTGGAAAGTGATCGTCGCGCTGTCGATCCGGCATGTCGGGCCGACCGCGGCGCAGGCGCTTGCGCGGGAATTCGGTTCGCTGCAACTGATTGAGGACGCGAGCGAGGAGCAGCTCGCGGACGTCGACGGCGTCGGCCCGACCATCGCGCACGCCGTGCAGGAGTGGTTCGAGGTCGACTGGCATCGGGAAATCGTCGAAAAATGGCGACGGTCCGGGGTCCGGATGGAGGAAGAACGCGACGAATCGATCCCGCGGAATCTCGAGGGCCTGTCGATCGTGGTGACCGGTTCGCTCGACGGGTTTTCCCGTGACGAAGCGAAAGAAGTCATCATGGCGCGCGGCGGCAAGGCCGCGGGATCTGTGTCGAAGAAGACGTCGTTCGTCGTAGTGGGTGACTCGCCGGGGTCGAAGTACGACAAGGCTGTGCAGTTGAAGGTGCCAGTGCTGGACGAGAACGGGTTCCGTGCGTTGCTGGAGCGCGGCCCGGAGGCGGCTGCGGAACTGGCGCTCGACACCGGTGCGGACGAGGAAGCCGAGGACGGCGATGAGTGAGGTGGAGATCCGCCCCGCGCGGCGGGAGGAGTTCGATGCGCTCGGCGAGGTGACTGTCGAGGCTTACCGGATCGAGGGATTTTTCGAGACTGACGCTGCGTACGAGGCGAAACTTCGTGACGTCTCGGGGCGGGCGGAGCACGCCGAACTGCTGGTCGCGGTCGATCCGGAGGGGCAGATCCTGGGGTCGGTCGCGATCGTCCAGCCGGGGAGCGCGCTTTCCGAGATCTCCCAGCCGGGGGAGTTGGAGTTCCGCATGCTGGCGGTCGCGGAGGCGGCGCGCGGGCGAGGGGTCGGGGAGGCGCTCACCCAGGCGGTGCTGACCCGCGGCCGGGAGCTCGGTGTCGACCGGGTGGTGCTGAGCAGCCTCGACGTGATGCGGAAGGCGCACCGGCTCTACGAGCGGATCGGCTTCCGGCGGTTGCCGGGGCGGGACTGGCATCCGCATCCGGGGGTCAACTTGATCGCCTACGAATACGGTCTTTGACGTCTCGTTTTCGCAGGTCCTGGGCTTTTGCCGTTTTTTGGCGAAAGTGTTGGGCGGGGTTCGCCGCCGGTATTCGCCGTTGAGTGGCGACGGGGCGGCGAACCTTCGCCCCGGCTCTCTTCGGGCGCTGGCGGGTGCTTTGGCGTTCCTGGTGGTGAGCGTCGGCCGGGTGGTCTCGGCCGACGCTGGTGGACGGTCGTGCGCGGCGGGTCTGTTTGGCGAGCTTCGACTGGCTATGGGCTGTAACGTGTAGGTGTCTGGCTTCGACTCAAGCTGTCACGCGTGAAGTACTGACTCGTATCGAGGAAGCGTGATCATGGCGAAGTTCGCTAAAGCCGCCGTTCCCATCGTTGGTGCCGCCGCTTTTCTTGCTGTTGCCTGCAACGGCGCACCACAGCCCGGTGGAACTTCGACAACAGTGGTGACCGCGACAGCAACCGAGTCCGCGACGACGACTGGGAGCAAGCCGGTCAGTGCTGCGCATCCGGCGACGATCAAAGTCCCTGACGTGTCCGGCATGAATCATCAGGACGCGCAGGACGCCATGCAGGCGGCTGGGCTGTACAACTTGCGAGAGGTCGATTCGTCCGGGAAGAAGCGGATGATGATCATCGACCGGAACTGGTGTCAGACCGGGCAGGATCCCAAGCCCGGCACTGTGGTTTCTGCTGGCACAGTCGTCACCCTCTACGCCGACAAGTGCAGATAGCCGCCGTCCGGTACTCCGCCGGGATCGGCAGTCGTCGGCTTGTCGCCTTCTTGAGCGGGATCGTCTGCACTTGTGGACAGGGATGACGACGAGGTTCGCGCGCAAAGAACGGTGAGTCAGCCCCGGGCTGTTGACGACTACGGCCTTCGACGGGCTGATTAGCCGATTATCGGCAACTGAAACGCTAGATCGGCCAACCGCTCAACCCGGCCGCCTCGAACCCTTCAGGACAGTTGACCCAAGTCTCGGATCACCCGTCCAGAACCACCGCGACGATCCCGGCGAAATGTGCCAGCCGAGCGACCTCCGCGGCACGGAAGTTGGGCCCGCCCGGCCGGGCGACCAGCATCGCCTTCCCCGGCTTGCCCAGCGGAGTGGCGGCCAGCTCGGTGCCGAGTTCCTTCCAAGTCTCCGGGACCCATGAATCCTCGCCGTCCAGGACTGTCGCGCGTTCCAGCGGCAGCCACGGCAGGTCCGTGAACGGGTTCTCCGGCGCCGCGCTCGACGAAGCCAGGCGGCGAGGCCCTGATTCCGAATGCTCGACGATCACCGCCCATCCGGCGCGGATGATTTTCGGCACACCTTCGGCAAGCAAGTCCAGCCCGGCTTTCGGCTGAGCGGCGATCTCCTCGACCAGCTCCAGTTCGCGATGGGTGTCGAGGATGCCCGCGTACGGCCGCACCGCGTCGACCTCGACGCCTTCCACGCTCTCGGCCGCGGTGATCAGTGCGTCCGGGAGCCGGCCCGACGGGAGTTCGACCACCAGGTCGTCGATCGCGAGCCCGCCGCCGCGCTCCACCACGTCCACGCTCAGGATGTCCGCCCCGACCGTGCCGAGCGCGGTCGCGACCGCGCCGAGGGTGCCGGGGGAGTCCGGTAGCTGGACCCGGATCAGGAACGACACCACGCGCCCCTCTCGCCTCAGGCGTCCCAGCCCTGTCGTGGGACGCGCTTGCCGGGCGCCGATTGTGACAGACCGGGTACCCGCAAGGGCCCGCTGTCCGGCAAGCGGGACGCCCTGCCCGGCGCCCGCGGCCCGATAACCCGGTCGAACCGTCCGACGCCGTCACCATAGACTTGCAGCTTCCGAGAGCACCCGCACAGCACACCCCGGGAGTCACCCGCGTGCCCAACATTTCCCGAGACGAGGTCGCACACCTCGCCAGGCTGGCCAGGCTGGCCGTGACCGACGACGAGCTGGACGTTTTCGCCGGCCAGCTCGACCAGATCCTGGACTCGGTGGCGAAGGTCAGCGAAGTCGCCGCGGAGGACGTCCCGCCGACCTCGCACGCCGTGCCGCTGACGAACGTCTTCCGCGAGGACACCGTCCGGCCCAGCCTCGAGCAGCAGGACGCGCTGGCCGCCGCGCCGGCCGCCGAGGAAGGCCGGTTCCGGGTGCCGCGGATCCTGGGAGAAGAACAGTGAGCGAACTCGTCAAGCTGACCGCCGCCGAGCTGGCAGCGAAGATCCACGCGCGCGAGGTGTCCGCGGTCGAGGTCGCGCAGGCGCACCTGGACCGCATCGCCGCGGTGGACGACCACGTGCATGCGTTCCTGCACGTCGACACGGAGGGCGCGCTCGGCGCGGCCAAGGCTGTCGACGAGCAGCTGGCCGCGGGGGAGCAGCCGGCGTCGCCGCTGGCGGGCGTCCCGCTGGCGCTGAAGGACGTGCTGACCACGAAGGGTGTGCCGACGACCTGCGGGTCCCGCACGCTTGAGGGATGGCTGCCGCCGTACGACGCGACTGTCACGCGCAAGCTGCGCGAAGCCGGCGTCGTGATCCTCGGCAAGACAAACATGGACGAGTTCGCTATGGGCTCTTCCACGGAGAACTCGGCGTACGGCCCGACGCACAACCCGTGGGACCACGCGCGCATCCCGGGCGGATCAGGCGGTGGCTCCTCGGCGGCGATTTCGGCGTTCGAGGCGGCTCTCGCGATCGGTACGGACACTGGCGGCTCGATCCGCCAGCCGGGCGCTGTCACCGGCACTGTGGGCGTGAAGCCGACGTACGGCGGAGTGTCGCGCTACGGGCTCGTGGCGTTCTCGTCGTCGCTAGACCAGGCCGGGCCGTGCGCACGTACGGTGCTTGACGCCGCACTGCTGCACGAAGCGATCGCTGGCTACGACCCGATGGACTCGACCTCCATCAACGCACCGGTGCCGCCGGTTGTCGCCGCGGCGCGCGAAGGCGCGAAGGGCGACCTGACCGGCGTACGTGTCGGCGTCGTGAAGGAGTTCGGCGGCGACGGTTACCAGCCAGGCGTGCTGCGGTCTTTCGAGGCTGCTGTAGAGCAGCTTCGCGCTCTCGGTGCCGACGTGGTCGAGGTGTCGTGCCCGCACTTCACGTACGCGCTGCCTGCGTACTACCTGATTGCGCCGAGCGAAGCGTCGTCGAACCTCGCGCGCTTCGACGCTATGCGGTACGGCCTGCGCGTCTCGGACGACGGCCAGCACAGTGCCGAAGAAGTCATGTCGCTGACGCGTGAGAAGGGCTTCGGCGCTGAAGTGAAGCGTCGCATCATGCTCGGCACGTACGCGCTTTCGTCGGGTTACTACGACGCGTACTACGGCTCCGCGCAGAAGGTGCGCACGCTCATCACGCGCGACTTCACGCAGGCTTTCGAGAAGGTCGACGTGCTCGTGTCGCCGACGACGCCGACCACGGCGTTCAAGCTCGGCGAGCGCGTGGACGACCCGATGGCCATGTATCTCGCCGACCTGTGCACCATCCCGTCGAACCTCGCGGGCAATGCCGCCATGAGCGTCCCGAGCGGACTGTCCGATGAGGACGGAATGCCGGTCGGCCTGCAGATCATGGCCCCCGCGCTCGCCGACGACCGGCTGTACCGCGTTGGTGCCGCGTATGAGGCCGCGCGCGACGCCGCTGCTGGCGGCTCGCTCGTGCACCAGGCTCCGGAGCTGGGAGGAACGAAGTGACTGCCGTGGCCGAGTTGATGGACTACGCCGAGGTCATCGAGCGGTTTGACCCCGTTCTCGGGCTTGAGGTCCACGTGGAGCTCAGCACGAACACGAAGATGTTCTGCGGCTGCGTCAACGAGTTCGGCGGCGAGCCGAACACCAAGACCTGCCCGACCTGCCTCGGCCTGCCCGGTTCGCTGCCGGCGGTCAACGGCAAGGCGGTCGAGGGCGCGATCCGGATCGGTCTCGCGCTCAACTGCGAGATCGCGGAATGGTGCCGGTTCGCCCGGAAGAACTACTTCTATCCGGACATGCCGAAGAACTTCCAGACATCGCAGTACGACGAGCCGATCGCGTTCGACGGCTACCTCGACGTGACGCTGGACGACGGCGAGGTCGTACGCGTCGAGATCGAGCGCGCGCACATGGAGGAGGACACCGGCAAGTCGCTGCACATCGGCGGCGCGACCGGCCGGATCCATGGCGCCGAGCACTCGCTCCTCGACTACAACCGCGCTGGCGTGCCGCTGATCGAGATCGTCACCAAGCCGATCACCGGCACCGGCGAGCGGGCGCCTGAGGTGGCGCGCGCGTACGTCACCGCGCTGCGCGATCTGCTGCGGGCGCTCGATGTGTCCGACGTCCGGATGGACCAGGGCTCTCTGCGCTGTGACGCGAACGTGTCGCTGATGGCCAAGGACGCCACGGAATTCGGTACGCGCACGGAGACGAAGAACGTCAACTCGCTGCGCAGCGTCGAGCGCGCGGTGCGGTACGAGATGACGCGCCAGGCGGCGATTCTCGCCGAGGGCGGGTCGATCCGGCAGGAGACGCGGCACTTCCAGGAAGCAGACGGCACCACGTCGTCCGGGCGTGCCAAGGAAACCGCGGAGGACTACCGGTACTTCCCGGAGCCCGACCTCGTACCGATCGCGCCGTCGCGCGAGTGGGTCGAGGAGCTGCGCGCGACGCTGCCGGAGATGCCGTGGGAGCGGCGCAAGCGCATCCAGGAAGAGTGGAAGCTCTCCGACGAAGCGCTGCGCGACCTGCTGAATGTCGGTGCCGTGGACCTCGTCGCGGCAACGGTCGAGGCCGGTGCGACGCCGGACGAGGCGCGCGGCTGGTGGGTCAACACGCTGGCGCAGGAAGCGAATGCCCGTGAGGTCGAGCTGACCGAACTGGCGATCACACCGGCGCAGGTCGCCGAGGTGATCGGGCTCGTGTCCTCCGGGGAGCTGACGAACAAGCTCGCCAAGGAGGTCGTCCAGGGCGTTCTCGCGGGCGAGGGTTCGCCGCGCGAGGTTGTCGAGAAGCGCGGTCTGAAGGTCGTCTCTGACGATTCGGCGCTGCTCACCGCTGTCGACGAGGCACTGGCCGCGCAGCCGGACATCGCCGACAAGATCCGCGGCGGCAAGGTCGCCGCCGCAGGCGCGATCGTCGGCGCGGTCATGAAGGCGACCAAGGGCCAGGCCGACGCCAAGCGGGTGCGTGAGCTGATTATCGAGCGCGTCGGTTCCTGAGTGGCTTTCTCGCTCCGACGCGTCACCTGGCGCGAGTGGCTCGGCCTGGCGGCCGGGCTGCTCGCGGTTGGATCGACGCTCCTGCCCTGGACCGTGCTCTCGGCGGACACCGCGACGTCTGACGTCCGTGACGCGTTCGGGACGTTGCCGCACAGCGACGTCGTGCGTACGGCGTGGAATTCGGATCTCTTCTCGTGGGGTCCGCCGTTGCTGCTGGCCGTGGTCGGGCTTGCGGTGGTGTTGTTCGGCCAGATCACGAAGGCGCGGGTGAGCGGGCTGCCGCAGCTGTGGCTGGTGGGCGGTCTGGCGACGGTGCTGCTGATGGTGATTGGCTGGACGACGCTGGACTGGGTGTTCGACAGTGATCAGCGTGCGTTTCTGGACGCCGCGGGAGTGTCGATCTCGGGTGGGGTCGGGCGGTACCTGGGGATGGCGTTCGCGGTCGGGTCGGTTGTGGTGGCGATCGTGGACATCCGGGCGGCTCGGGCGGAGAGCAGGGCTTCGCGTCGTCGCTGAACGGCGACGCGGGTGTTTCCTGGCCGAGGTGGCTTCTGGCGGATTCGCCGCTGAACGGCCACGGGGAGATCCCTCGGTGATGCTGGCTTCGGCGGATTCGCCGCTGGGTGGCGACGGTGCCGTTGGCCGAGAGGTGGCTCTCAGGGGATTTGCCGTTGCGTGGCGACTCGGTGCCCTCAGCTGAGATGCGGTTGTGGTGGATTCGCCATTGAGCGGCCGGGATGTTCCTGGTTGGGAGACAGCTCTCGATGTGCTTGGCCGTTGAGCGGCGACTAGGTGTTGCGGCGAGTCGTCGCTACTGAGGTTTGCCATTGGGAGATGAACCTCAGAAGCGGATGGAGCCTCTCGGGTTGTCGCTGAGCGGCGACGGCGATGGACCGACGCCTAGGCTGACGTTGGTGGCGATTTCGCGGCGGTGCCGATCTGGGCAGGCACCCGGGTTAGAGGGTGGTGGTCGTCGCCGTTGGGTGGCGACTCCGGTCAGACTCGACGCTGGCTGAGAGGGGCGTTGCCGGGCAGACGGGCAGCGCGCGTGAGGTCGAGCGTCGCCGCGCGCGGTGGCCGGATCGGTTGTTGCCGCTAAACGGCTAACCGCAGGTCAACCAGCCCAGCCGACCTCTGAAAGGCTCGGCCAGGAACATCCGGCGTCAGTCCTTGCCCGGGCCGCCGCCAGTGTCGCTCACCACGATCAGGACCACGCGGTCGTCGCTGGAGACCGGTTTGCCGCCGTCCTTGTTGACGGTTCCCGCGACGGCCAGTTGGGGGTTGATCATGCTCACGGCGGAGAGCCGGCCGTACGTCGTGGCGGCTTTGCTTTTGCCGTCGAGGGTGACCGTCGGTTTGCCGGTGACTGCACCGTCCTTGTTGACCGGCACGTTCTGCAAGCCGGTGGACGACGCGATGCCGAGGATGCCGTTAGCGTCGACGAAATCCACGCAGCCGCCGAGGGAGGGCTTGTCCTGCCAGGTCCAGGCGGGAGTGCTGAGCGGCTGTCCGGGCTGGAGGCGGTAGACAGCGTCCGGGCCGCTGGACGGGTGATCGGTCACCCACGTGCGCTTCCCGTCGGGCGAGCGGCAGATGCCGCCGGGGGAGTGCAGGCCCGAGGTGTAGACGGCCGATCCGGACGAGGGATTTCCCGGTGCCGGTTTTCCGGACACGTCGATGCGCAGGACCTTTCCGGCCAGGGAGTTCGGGTCCGCAGCTGCGGCGGGGTTGCCTGCGTCGCCTGTCGCAACGAGCAGCGCGCCGCTCCCGTCGCTGGCCAGCGCTCCGCGGTTGCCGGTCGAACCCTTCGGGATTCCGGTCAGTACCGGCTTCGGTGCCTGGCCCTTGGCGAAGCGCACGACTCGGTTGTCCGACGCCGTGGTGACGTATGCGAAGACCAACTGGTCTTCGACGTAGCTCGGCGACAGCGCCAGGCTGGTGAGCCCGCCGTCGCCATCGGCTTGGACGTCCAGTTGCGCGAACGACGTCGCGTCATGTCCGGAGCTTGCCAGCAGGACCCGGCCGGTTTTCCGTTCGCCGGCGAGAGCGGCGGGCGCGGATCCTTCGCCGGGAAGTCCGGCGACGGCGGCGACTGTGTCCAGGCAGGTGGCGATGACGGCCTTGTCGAAGTCCTTGCAGCCCTGCGGCGGCGGAACCGGCGAGGGCGGCGCTTGGGCGGGGCCTTTGCGGGGGCCACCGCCGGAGCCGTCGCCATGCTCCTGGACCTGCGGCGGAGATTCCGGACTCGGCACCGGCGCGGGGGTGAACGTCTGGCCGGCGGCGGTGTCGTCGAACCGGGCGCAGCCGGAAAGCACGAGGCCGCCGCAGGCAAGGAGGGCCAGCGGTGCCGACCACCGATACCGGGTACGCATGATGCCCCAGCCTAGGTGGCGCGGCGTGAGCCACTGGTAAGTGGCTACCGTGGTGATCATGACAGTCACCGTGCTGGTCCCGGACGACGAGGGCGTCGCCGTGCTGTCCGAAATCCCCCTTGTGCACGCGGTGCGCTACGAATGGGGCGACCCGTTGCCGCCGGAGGCTGCGAAAGCCGAGGTGCTCGTTCCGGCCATGGATTCAGCGGGCGACGACATCTGGGGCGATCTGCCGAACCTCAAACTGGTGCAGCTCCTGACCGCCGGAGCGGAAGACTGGGTTGGCCGCGTCCCGGAAGGCGTGCTGTTGTCCACCTGCCGCGGGGCGCACGGCGGCAGCATGGCGGAGTGGGTCGTCGGCGTTCTGCTGTCGATGTACCGGAATCTGGACGTCTACGCGGCGGCGCAACGAGCCGGACGCTGGGAGCAGCTGCCGTCCGACACGTTGCAGGGGCAGCGAGTGCTGATCGTCGGGGCTGGGGACGTCGGAAGGCAGCTGCGGCGGAGGTTGGAGCCATTCGACGTCCGCTGCACGATGGTCGGGATGTCGGCGCGCGAGGGCGTGCACGGTGTCGATGAGTTGCCGGGATTGCTGCCGTACCACGATGTGGTGGTCATGATGGTCCCCCTCACGTCGCGGACTCGCGGCATGGTCGACGCTGACTTCCTCGCGACGATGCGTGATGACGCGGTGCTGGTGAATGCGGCTCAAGGGCCAGTCGTGGTTACCGACGCGCTTGCTGCGGAAATCGCGGCCGGACGCCTTCGCGCGGCGCTCGACGTGACCGATCCCGAGCCGTTGCCGGCGGACCATCCGTTGTGGACGGCCCCCGGTTTCGTGCTGACGCCGCACGTGGCCGGAGCGGTGCGGGGCGTCCGGCGGCGCGCTTATTTGGTGGCCGCGGCGGAAATCGCCCGGTACGCTGGCGGCGAGCTACCTGGCAATCTCGTGCGCGGCGAATACTGATCATTTCCCGGCTGTCGGCCCGGCACCTCAGGGTGAACCCTGAAAGAGCCCCTGACCTCGGCGTGCTCGCTCGCGGGCCACGGCTGAATCCCCTAATCTTCGCCGCGTGACCACTCAAGGGGACGACTACCAGACCAGCGTGCTGTCCGGTGTCGAGGACTCTGCCGGCAACGACTACGACGAACCGCGGCAGGGCGGTCTCGGCTTCGGCCTGCTCGTCTTGCGCCTGGGACTCGGCGTGATCATGGGTGCGCACGGCCTGCAGCATTTGTTCGGCGCTTTCGGCGGACCGGGCGTCGGCGGGTTCGCGCACGTGCTCGAGATGTTCGGGTACCACAAACAGACGACGCTGTTGTCCTGGATCACTGGCATCACCGAGGTCGCGGGCAGTGCGCTGGTGATCGTCGGCCTGTTCACGCCGCTCGCCGCGGCTGGGCTGCTGGGCGTGGCCGCGAACATCGTCTACGCGAAGTTCCACGGCGGCTTCTTCCAGGGCACCGGTCAGGGCTGGGAGTACGAGATGCTGCTCGGCCTGTGTGCGCTGACGCTGATCTTCACCGGCGCGGGCACCCTCTCGCTGGAGCGGAACACGCCGTGGAGGAAGCGGCCGTTGCCCCTTGGGCTCATCTCGTTGCTGCTGGCTGCGGCTGCGTCTGTGGTGGTCATTGTTCTGACTCGCTGACGCGTCCGGGGTCTACGCCGCTGCACGCGGAGTCGGCTGGAGGCAACGCCTGGGTCGGTGGGCGTTCTGTCTCGGGCGTGGTCTTGGCAGTGTTGCCGTTTAGTGGCGAATGCCTGGTCAGGGTCGAAATTCACCTGGGCAGCAGGTGGGTTGTCGTCGAGACGATCGGTTCGTGGGCGACGAGAGCGCGGCGGCTGGGGTTAAGCCGCGGAGGTCTGGGGACAGTCCCGGCAGTGGGCTGGCGGAGGTTGGCAGGGGCTCGATGGCGGAGTGCTCGGTTGATGTGAGGGACCGCGTGCGCGAGGTCGGCCGGCTCGACCGGTGGGCGGCCCGGTGCGTACGGGAGGTTGTCCGGGCGTGGCGATGGTGGCCCTGTTCTGAGGCGTGTGCGGCTGAGGTTGGATCTGCGGTCTTGGCACGGGTGGGGCGACCGTTCGCCGTTTGGCGGCGATTTGCGTCGGCCGTGGCCGGGAGTCAGCCGGGATGACTGTTGGCCGCTTGGCGGCGAATCGTGTCTTGGGATGCCTGAGGTGACTGTCGCCGTTTAGCGGCGAATCGTGGCGGGCCGAGATCCGGCAGAAGCGAATCCGAGATTTCAGCGGCCGATCCAACCAGCCGAAACACGGAAGGGGCCCGCGCATCACGCGCGAGCCCCTTCCGGCGAAAGCAAAACCGAAGCAGCAGGATCAGCGGTTCGGGTCCCGAACCGCGCCGGTGTCGGCCGAGGTGGCCATCCGGGCGTAGGCCCGCAGTGCCGCGGTGATCGGGCGCTGCCGGTCCTTCGGCTGCCACGGACGTTCCGAAGCGTCCATCTTCGCCCGCCGCTCGGCCAGAACCTCCGGTTCCACCAGCAGCTCGAGCCGGCGCTCGTGGACGTCCAGGACGATCTGGTCGCCGTTCTCCACCAGGCCGATCAGGCCGCCCGCGGCGGCTTCCGGCGAGATGTGGCCGACCGAGATGCCCGAGGAACCGCCGGAGAAGCGGCCGTCGGTGATCAGGGCGCATTTCTTGCCCAGGCCGGAACCCTTGAGGAACGCCGTCGGGTGCAGCATTTCCTGCATGCCGGGGCCGCCTGCCGGGCCCTCGTAACGGATGACCAGCACCTCGCCCGGCTGGATCTCCTTCTTGAGGATCGCCGACACGGCCTCCTCCTGGCTCTCCAGCACCCGCGCCGGGCCCTGGAAGTGCCAGAGGTCCTCGTCGATGCCCGCGGACTTGATCACGGCGCCGTTCTCGGCGAGGTTGCCGCGCAGGATCGCGAGGCCGCCGTCCTTCGTGTAGGCGTGTTCGATGTCTCGAATGCAGCCGCCAGCAGCGTCCGTGTCCAGCGACGACCAGCGGTTTTCCGTCGAGAACGCCTTCGTCGTCCTGACCCCGCCCGGCGCGGCGTGGAACAGTTCCAGCGCCGTCTCCGACGGAGATTCGGCGCGGATGTCCCACTCGTTCAGCCACGTGGCGAGGTCCGGCGCGTGGACCGCGTGCACGTCGGTGTTCAGCAGACCGCCGCGGTACAGTTCGCCCAGGATGGCGGGGATGCCGCCGGCCCGGTGGACGTCTTCCATGTGGTAGTCGGAGTTCGGGGCGACCTTCGACAGGCACGGCACGCGCCGCCCGATGGCGTCGATGTCGCTGATCGTGAAGTCGACCTCGCCCTCCTGCGCGGCGGCGAGGATGTGCAGCACGGTGTTCGTCGACCCGCCCATGGCCATGTCGAGCGCCATCGCGTTCTCGAACGCCGCCTTCGTGGCGATCGACCGAGGCAGCGCCGACTCGTCGTCTTCGCCATACCAGCGCTTGCACAGCTCGACCACCGTGCGTCCGGCGTTGGAGAACAGGTCCCGCCGGGCCGCGTGCGTCGCGAGCGTGGAACCGTTGCCCGGCAACGACAAGCCCAGCGCTTCGGTGAGGCAGTTCATCGAGTTCGCGGTGAACATGCCGGAGCAGGAACCGCAGGTCGGGCAGGCGGACCGCTCGACCTCGGACAGGCCGGCCTCGTCGATCGCCGAGTTCGCGGACGCCGCGATGGTGGTGATCAGGTCGGTCGGGGCGTGCGCGACGCCTTCGACGACCACCGCCTTGCCGGCCTCCATCGGACCGCCGGAGACGAACACGGTCGGGATGTTGAGCCGCATCGCGGCGTTGAGCATGCCCGGCGTGATCTTGTCGCAGTTGGAGATGCACACCAGCGCGTCGGCCTGGTGCGCGTTGACCATGTACTCCACCGAGTCGGCGATGATCTCGCGCGAGGGCAGCGAGTAGAGCATGCCCGAGTGGCCCATCGCGATGCCGTCGTCGACCGCGATCGTGTGGAACTCTCGCGCGATGCCGCCGGCTTCGGCGACCGCCTCGGCGACGATCTCGCCGAGGTCCTTGAGGTGCACGTGGCCGGGCACGAACTGGGTGTAGGAGTTGGCGATCGCGACGATCGGCTTGCCGAAATCGCTGTCGGTCATTCCGGTCGCACGCCAGAGCGAGCGTGCGCCCGCCGCGTTGCGACCGTGGGTGGTGGTCCGGGAACGGAGGTGCGGCACGGCATTCTCCCAGGTCAGAAGGCTGGACCAGGCGGAGGGGAACATCAGCTCCGCAAACTGGTCCTACCAATTCTACTCGGCTGGTTTGCCGTTGCCGCCGCCGGTCCGTTCCGCGTCGGCGGAAGGCTCCGGTTCGGCGGGCTCGGGAGCGGGTTCCGGGGCGGGTTCTGGCGCAGCGTCCGGCGTGGCGTCCGCGGCCGGTTTCCGCCCGGCGAGTTCCTCGTCGCTCAGCACGCCAGACGGGTCTTTGATCTTGCCCTCGCTCACCAGCGCCAGTACCGGAAGGTGTCGCGTCCGCACTGTGGGAAGGGCGACCTGGGTGTCGTCGGCGAGGACCGCGCGCACCCGGGCTTTGTTCGTGATCGCCAGTCCCTTGAGCGACGTCCACGGCAGGTCGCGCTTGCCGAAGACCGTCCGGATGTGCAGTCCTTCGCGGGTCGCGACGGTGCGCGTGCGCGCGACGAACACCAGCAGCGCGAGCGGGAAGACGTACAGCCACTGGAATCCGCCGATCTCGCCCAATGCGACTGGAGTCACACAGACGGTCAGCAGACCGACCGCGAGATACGCCGTGGTCGGGATCCGGAACACGGCCTTCCGGCCCTCGTCCGCGCGCTGGTCCTGCTGTTTCTTGGCCACGCAGGAATGGTGCACCGGGCCCGGGAGTGACCTGCGTCCGGGTCGCGGGGGAGCAGTACTGGCCGCCCACGATGCGGAACCGCTGTCCCGTAGAGTTGACACTCGCCCGGACGCGCGACTAACGTCGGGGCCGTGATTACGCAGACCGGTCTCGTACTTCCTCAGCGCGCCGACGCTTAGGAAGAGTCCTCTGCGTCGACGCGCGACCCTCGTGCGACCTTACGGTCGGCGGGGGTTTTTTGTTGCGTGAAACCGGTTCCCCGACCGGAAGTACGGCCCAGACAACCCGAACGAGTGACACCGAGAACCCACGAGGCAGAACCGATGACCAGTGCCACGTCGCGCAGCGACGCGAAGCCCGGGCCGACCGCGCCCGGTGTCCCAGGAGCACGTCCGAAACCCGCCCCGCCGGCGGGTACGCCGGTGCGCGTCACCGGCGCGCAGTCGCTCGTCCGCTCGCTCGAAGCGGTCGGCGCGGAGGTCGTGTTCGGCATTCCGGGTGGCACCATCCTTCCCGCCTACGACCCGTTGCTCGACTCCACGAAGGTCCGGCACGTCCTCGTCCGCCACGAGCAGGGCGCCGGGCACGCCGCCACCGGCTACGCGCAGGCGACCGGCAAGGTCGGCGTCTGCATGGCGACCTCGGGTCCGGGCGCGACGAACCTCGTCACCCCGCTGGCCGACGCCAACATGGACTCGGTCCCGGTCGTCGCCATCACCGGGCAGCAGTCGCGCGGGCTGATCGGCACCGACGCGTTCCAGGAAGCCGACATCTGCGGCATCACCATGCCGATCACCAAGCACAACTTCCTCGTCACCGACCCGGCGGAGATCCCGCGGGCGATCGCCGAGGCGTTCCACCTGGCCGCGACCGGACGTCCGGGCCCGGTGCTGGTGGACATCCCCAAGGACGTGCTGCAGGAGATGACCTCGTTCTCCTGGCCGCCCGAACTGCGGCTGCCCGGCTACCGTCCGACGCTGCGGCCGCACGGCAAGCAGGTGCGCGAGGCCGCGAAGCTGATCGCCCAGGCGCAGCGTCCGGTGCTGTACGTCGGCGGCGGCGTGATCAAGGCCGAGGCGTCCGAGCAGCTGCGCGAACTCGCCGAGCTGACCGGCATCCCGGTCGCGACCACTCTGATGGCGCGCGGCGCGTTCCCCGACTCGCACCGCCAGCACGTCGGCATGCCCGGCATGCACGGGTCCGTCGCCGCGGTCGCCTCGATGCAGCGCGCTGACCTGCTGATCGCGCTCGGCGCCCGGTTCGACGACCGGGTCACCGGCCAGCTGTCGTCGTTCGCGCCGGACGCGAAGATCGTCCACGCTGACATCGACCCGGCCGAGATCTCCAAGAACCGCAAGGCGGACGTGCCGATCGTCGGCGACTGCAAGGAGATCATCGGCGAGCTGATCGACGCGGTGAAGACCGAGTTCGACCGCGCCCGTCCCGACCTGACGGACTGGTGGACGCAGGTCGACTCGTGGCGCGAGGACTACCCGGCTGGCTACGAATGGCCCGACGACGGTTCGCTGTCGCCGCAGTACGTCATCGAGCGGATCGGCGAGCTGGTCGGGCCGGACGCGGTGTACGCCGCGGGCGTCGGGCAGCACCAGATGTGGGCCGCGCAGTTCGTGAAGTACGAGAAGCCGCGCACGTGGATCAACTCCGGCGGCCTCGGCACCATGGGCTACGCCGTCCCGGCCGCGATGGGCGCGCAGTTCGGCCTGCCGGACACGCAGGTGTGGGCGATCGACGGCGACGGCTGCTTCCAGATGACCAACCAGGAACTCGCCACGTGCGCCATCGAGGGCGCGCCGATCAAGGTCGCCGTGATCAACAACGGCAACCTCGGCATGGTCCGCCAGTGGCAGAACCTGTTCTACTCCGAGCGGTACTCCAACACCGACCTCGGCACGCACAAGCACCGCATCCCGGACTTCACGCTGCTGGCCGAGGCGCTCGGCTGCGCCGGCCTGCGCTGCGAAGCCAAGGAGGACGTCGACGCGACGATCCGGCGCGCGATGGAGATCAACGACCGTCCCGTCGTGATCGATTTCGTCGTGGGGAAGGATGCCCAGGTGTGGCCGATGGTCGCGGCGGGCACCGGGAACGACGAGATCATGGCCGTCCGCGGCATCCGGCCGCTGTTCGACGACGACGAGGTTTCGCAGGAAGCCGCCGAGGCCGCGGCCGCGGAGGGAGAGCAAGCATGACTGTCCACACGCTGAGCGTGCTGGTCGAGAACAAGCCCGGTGTGCTCGCCCGGGTCTCCGGACTGTTCTCCCGCCGCGGCTTCAACATCGAGTCCCTTGCTGTCGGGCCCACGGAAAACCCCGAGGTGTCCCGGATGACGATCGTGGTCGCCGTTGAGGAGCTACCGCTCGAACAGGTGACCAAACAGCTCAACAAGCTGGTGAACGTGATCAAGATCGTCGAGCTGGAAGCAGGCAGCGCGGTGCAGCGCGAACTGCTGCTCGTCAAGGTCAGGGCCGACGCCACCGTGCGCAGCCAGGTCCTCGAGACCGTCCAGCTCTTCCGCGCCAAGGTGGTGGACGTCTCGCCGGAGGCGCTCACCGTCGAGGCGACCGGGACGTCGGACAAGATCGGCGCGCTGCTGCGGATGCTGGAGCCGTACGGCATCCGCGAACTCGTCCAGTCCGGAATGGTCGCGGTGGGCCGCGGGGCCCGCTCGATCACCGCCACTTCTCCCCGCTGAACCGCAGATTTCGTGTAAGTACGGAAGGAAGTAGTACCCCCCATGGCAGTGGAAATCTTCTACGACGACGACGCCGACCTGTCGATCATCCAGGGTCGCAAGGTCGCCGTGATCGGCTACGGCAGCCAGGGCCACGCGCACTCGCTGAGCCTGCGCGACTCGGGCGTCGACGTCCGCATCGGCCTGCAGGAGGGGTCCAAGTCCCGGGCGAAGGCCGAGGAGCAGGGCCTGCGCGTGCTGTCGGTCGCCGAGGCGGCCGCCGAGGCCGACGTGATCATGATCCTCGCGCCGGACACGAAGCAGCGCTTCATCTACGAAGAGCACATCGCGCCGAACCTCAAGGACGGCGACGCGCTCTTCTTCGGCCACGGCTTCAACATCCGGTACGAGCTGATCAAGCCGCCGGCGAACGTCGACGTCGCGATGGTCGCCCCGAAGGGCCCGGGCCACCTGGTCCGCCGCCAGTTCGTGGACGGCAAGGGCGTGCCCTGCCTGATCGCGGTCGAGCAGGACGCCTCGGGCAACGCCCAGGCGCTCGCGCTCTCCTACGCCGCGGCGATCGGCGGCGCGCGGGCCGGCGTCATCAAGACGACCTTCACCGAGGAGACCGAGACCGACCTCTTCGGCGAGCAGGCCGTGCTGTGCGGCGGCGCGTCCGCGCTTGTGCAGACCGGTTTCGAGGTGCTCACCGAGGCCGGCTACGCCCCGGAGATCGCCTACTTCGAGGTGCTGCACGAGCTGAAGCTGATCGTCGACCTGATGTACGAGGGCGGCATCGCGCGCCAGCGCTACTCCATCTCCGACACCGCCGAGTACGGCGACCTCACCCGCGGCCCGCGCGTCATCTCGCCGGCCGTCAAGGAGGAGATGAAGAAGATCCTGGGCGAGATCCAGGACGGCACCTTCGCCCGCGAGTGGGTCGCCGAGGACGAGGCGGGCCGGCCGAACTTCACGAAGCTCGAGGAGCAGGGCAACCAGCACCCGATCGAGAAGACCGGCAAGAAGCTGCGCGACCTCATGTCGTGGGTGGACCGGCCGATCACCGAGACCGCCTGACCGGTTTCCCAGAAGAAGGCCCTGTCGTCCGTTCGCCGGACGGCAGGGCCTCTTTCGTTCCAAGGCGTTGCCGCCGAACGGCGGATACGCTGTGCCGATGAGCCGCCCGACCGACGACAAGGCGCACATCCGGCACGAACTCGACCTGACCGGCGCGATCTGGATCCGCGCCGAACCGGCGGGCGTGACCCTGGAGCACTGTGCGGAGTTCGCGTTCGTACCGCATTCGGACGGGGTGACCTACGTGGCCATCCGGCAGCCGACCGACCCGGACGGGGTAGTGCTGGTGTTCACGCCGTCCGAATGGGACGCGTTCACGCGCGGGGTCCGGGACGGCGAGTTCGAGTTGCCGGGGGAGTCCTAGGCCTTCGCTGGCTGTCTGTTTGGGTGGACGGCGGATTGCCCGCTGGACGGCAGTTGCCGCTCAGTGGCGAATCTGAAACTTGCCTGTTCGGGCTCGAGGTCGGGGTCGATCCGGCATCACTCTTGCACGAGGCGGTGCCTCTTCAGGCTGCCGGTGTGTTCGGTAGCCGGTGGCTGTCAGGACGGCAGGAAAATCGCGGCAGCTGCGTCGGCGAGTGCGTCGGGGCTTGGTGAATCCGCCTCGGTTTGGGCCAGGTGCAGCAGGCCGAGGATGGCCGCGTAAGCGACTCGCGCCCGGTGCGCGGCTTGGTCCGGCGGGAGGCCGAGTTCGCGGTAAGTGTTGGTCAGAAGATTCAGCCGCGCTTGGTTGACGCGGCTGACCGCATCCTTGACCCGCGGGTCGTTGCGGTCGCCGAGCAGGCTCAGGTGAACCGACGGGGCCAACGGCTGGACGGCGCGCACGACAGCGGTGAGCAGTTCGCGCAGCCGTTGCCGCGGATCGGCGATCGCGGCGTATTCGGCGAGTCCCGCTTCTCCGTGGTTTCGCCCCCAATCGGCGAGAGCCGCGGTGATCAGCTCGTCCCGGTTGCGGAAGTGCGCGTAGAAACTGCCCTTGGTCACGCCGAGCGTCCGTGCGAGCGGTTCGACTCCGACCGCGGCCAGGCCGCCGTCCGCGATCGCTTTCAGCGCGGCCCGCGTCCAGTCCTGGGCGGATAGCCGGGGCGAATCGTTCACCATGCGCGGAGGATACGCGACCGTATTGACGGCCCTGCTCACGCTGGATACGGTGGCGTATGGATACGCAGCAGTATCCATACGCTGACGTACTGAGGGGCGATCGAATGTCACACACGAAGGTTCGCCGAGTGGTCACTGGGCACGACGCCGACGGCAAGGCTCGGGTGGTCGCCGACAGCGCTGTCGAGCCGATCACTTCCGGCCTGATGCCTGGCTGCGCGATCTATCGGCTGTGGGGCCGGGACGAACGACCGGTGTTCCCGGACGACGGTTCGCCGCGTCGCGCCGAGGCGTATTACCCGCCGCGTGACGGCTCGCGGTTCATGATCAACACGATCGCGCCCGGAGAGCTGACCCCGTCGCCGGATCTCGACCTGACGGCAGCCTGGGAAGAAATGGAGCGACAGGCACCGGGCGCGGCCGCAGCGATGGAGCCCGACACGTCGGGCATGCACACCACCGACAGCCTCGATTACGTCCTGATCGTCTCGGGTGAGGTCACGTTGGAATTGGACGACGGGGAACAGGCGGTTTTGGGGGCGGGCGACGTCGTCGTCCAGAACGGCACGCGGCACGCCTGGCGTAACCACGGCGTCGAACCGTGCACGATCGTCGGCGTCGCTGTCGGCGCGGATCGGGTGTAGGGCGGATTTCGCCACTCAGCGGCGACGGTCGTTTTGCCTGCCGGGTTTGACATTGACATCGTGACAAGGTCTTCACTGGTCGGCGGAGGTGATCCCGATGAACTCGAACCAGATGAATTCCCAGCTCACGCGGCTGATCGAGGCGTTGGGCGCCGGGGACTCGTCGACGCGGCTGCAGGCCGCTCTGACGGTCGGAACGCACCCGGACGGCCCTGGTCTCGTCGAGGCGCTCGTCGCACGGTGCGCGATCGAGCCGGACTTTTACGTGCGCGACATGCTCACCTGGGCATTGACGCGGTTTCCGGCGACGGACACGGTGCCGCGGCTTCTCGACGAGCTGCAGTCTCCGGTCGCGCAGGCCCGGAGCCAGTCGCTGCACACGTTGTCCAAAATCGGCGACCGGGACGTGTGGCCAGCGATCACCCGATCGTTGCTGCGCGACGCGGACGACGAGGTCGCTAGAAGCGCTTGGTGGCAGCTGTCGTCCTCGTTCCGGACGGGGACAAGGCCGGGTTGGCGGCGGAACTGGTGACACAGCTCGGTCGCGGTGACCGGACCGTGCAGCTCAGCCTTAGCCGGGCGTTGGTCGCGCTCGGTCCCGTGATCGAGCCGGCTTTGGAGGCGGCATTGACGAGCACCGACCCGGCCGTTCGGGCACACGCCGCTGCCACTGAGCGGCTGCTTCGTGACCCGGACACCGGTTTCGACCAGGCCGTGGACGAGGCGAAACGGATCGTCGCGCTCGGTCCGGAGCGGGCTCAGGAAACCGCGTGCTGATCGGCGAGGTCGCCCGCCGCTCGGGGGTGAGTACCCGGATGCTCCGGCACTACGACGCCCTCGGGCTGGTGCGGCCGACCGGCCGCACCGTGGGCGGCTACCGCGAGTACTCCGCCGACGACATCCGCCGGATCTTCCACGTGGAAAGCCTCCGGTCGCTCGGGATGTCCCTGCGGCAGATCGGCCGGGCGCTGGAGGATCCCGCCTTCGTGCCGTCGGAGCTGGTCGGAGACCTCATCCGGCGGACTGAAGACCGGCTGAAGCGGGAACAGGAGCTGCTCGACCGGCTCCGTGCGGTCGATGCCTCGGCACCCTCCGGATGGGAGGGTGCCTTGCGCATCGTCGAACTGTTGCGCGGACTCAGTTCACCTGGTGCCGCTCGGCGGCAGCAGACCGTCTTGGCTCCTGCGGACGATGTGCCGGTCCCCGCGGAGGTGCTCGCCAGGGCAGTTCTCGCCGAATCCGATCCGAATGTCGCCGGCGCGCTGCGATGGGCTCTTGCCCGCACCGATGGCGACGGGGTGGCGAATGTGGCGTCCGGCCTTCGCTCGGAGAACGGTGACATTCGCCGGCGCGCGATCTTGGCACTCATCGAGTTGTCCGGCGACGAGGCGACTGCGGCGTTGATGGGTGCGCTCGCTAGTTCAGACGCGGTGGTTCGTCGGCATGCGGCGCTCGCTTTGGGGGCGCGCGGTGTTGAGGAGGTTGTGCCGACGCTTGTCGAAATGGTCGTCGAGGGGCGAAACGACGTCGAGGCGGCTGAGGTTTTGGGCGCGCTGGCGGATTCGGGAGTCGAGGGGATTGTCGGGGCGCTGGTCGAGGCGGCGGTGCTTTCTGAGGATTCTGCGGTGCGAATCCGGTTGACGCAGGCGCTCGCGGAGATGCCGGGGACGCTCGCGCTGGGGGCGTTGCGACGGTTGGCGGAGGATGAGGACCGGGCTGTGGCGTTGGTGGCTTCGGCGCTGGTGAAGGTTGTTGAAGAGCGTGCGGGTGTTGCTGGGGAGGGTGGCTGAAGGGCTCCTAGTCGTGTGCGGGTGACGGGCGGAGATTCGGGGGTGTCTTTGCTGGTCAGGGGCATTTGCCATTTATTGGCGAAAGTTGCTGTGGGGTGCGTTGCCGTTCATCGACGAATGGCGTCTGGCGTGGTTGGCCGGGTGACAGCTTGCGGGATGAATTGCCGTTGGCTGGCGAAAGCTGCGGGGTTAGCTGCCGGGGCGACGGAGTGGGTGTTCGCCGCTGAGTGGTGAGGGCTGCGACGGCGGGTTGCCGCTCAATGGCGAAGGCTGCGGCAGCGGCTGTTGCCGCTGAGCGGCGACGAACGCGACGGCAGATTTTGCCGGGAAGTGGCAACGAGCGTGGCGGACTGGTTTTGTCGCTGAGCGGCGACGAGCGTGGCGGGCTGAGGTTCGCCGCTGAGCGGCGACGGCCTGGTTGAACGGTTGCTGTGCATTAGCCGGGGCGCGGAGACGGATGTTGCCGTTAAATGGCGATGGTGGGTTCAGCGGTCGGGGGTCGTCGGCTGGCGTCGTGATGCTGAGTCGCCGTTGAGTGGCGATGTTGTGCTGAGCCGTCGCTGTGGGGTGACGGTGTCCAGGGTTGGTGAGGACGTTGCCATTGAGTGGCGACGTAATGCTGGGGTCGTCGTTGGGTGGGCAGAGCGTGCGGCATCGGCCAAGCGGTTGCCGTTGAGTGGCGGAAGCGTGGAAGTGTTGCCGTTATTCGGCGACGCGCGCGATTAGTTCCGGGAGCTGTCCGGTTGCTGCGGCCAGGGCGAGGTGGTCGCCGTAGTCGCGAGACTCGACGATCTGCCCGTCTCGGATGCGCATTGCGAAGATGTTGTTCACCTGGAACGTCACCCCGGCGCTGGTTTCGCCTACATAGGTCGATTCGCCGATGATGACTTCTGGGTCGGTACTCAGGTGGAGCACTAAGTCGGTCACCTCGATGCGGAAGGCTGCCGCGGCGCCTGCGGCGAAGTGGGCGCGCAGGTCGTCGCGGGTGCGGAGGACGGGGGCACCGGGCAGGAACGGGTGTCGGACATCGGTTTTCGCCGCATAGAGGTCGGGGAGTTCGGACCAGCGTCCGTCGGCGACGCCGAAGACGACTCGTTGGAAAACGCCTTCACGGGTGTTCGGGGAGAAGAGTTCAGCCGGGCGGGGCGCGATGGGGCGGGGTTCGTAAGCGGGGGCCTGTGCGTATGCCTCGACTAGTCCTGCGGTCGCGTTTTGGATGGCGGCCAGGCGGAGGTAGTCGTGATAGTCGCGGGTGTGGGTGAGGAGTCCGTCGCGGGCGCGGAGGACTTGGATGTTGGCTGTTTCGGTTGTCCGGCCGGTTTTCCGCGACTCCGCTGTGTACTGGTATTCGGCGACGATGACCTCGGGGTCGGCGGTTTCGTGGATGGTCACGTCGTGGCGTTTGAGATGAAGGGTCTGGGCCAGACCGCTGACGAAACGGTCGTGCAGTGCGGCGCGGCCTTCCATGCGTCCGGGCCTGGGTACGGCGGTGGGGTGTTCGACGACGGTGTCTTCGGCGTAGAGCTGTGCGAGGTCGGCGAAGCGGCCGTCGGTGATTCCGGTGGAGAGCTGGTTGAACAGGTCGCGTGGGGTGGACATGAGGGTCTCCGCGGGGTCGATTAACCGGAGTCGGTAGTCCGCTACGATACGGACTACCGACTCCGGTTGTCTACCCGTGGGCGAGTTGCCGATTAGTGGCGACTGAGGCGGTGCAGCAGCTCTTGGGCGGCGGGGCTGTCGCATGCTTCCGCCCAGCCTTCGGGGGTGCTGTCCCAGAGGGCGTCGCGGGCGGTGAGGTCTGCGCCGGCATTTACGAGGAGTTCGATGACGTCCAGCCGGTTGCTTTGGGCGGCCAGGTGCAGTGCCGTGACACCGACGCCGTGGCGTGGTCCGCCGAAGGTGCCGACGTGGTTGACGTTCGCGCCCAGCGAAAGCAGGGTCTCTGTTGCCGCTGAGTGGCCACACGTCGCGGCCCACGCCAGGGCTGTGCCGCGGTAGACGTCGGCGTCCAGGTTCGCGCCGCGCGACGCCAGGGTGCGGAGTGCGGCTAGTTGGTTGTTGCGGGCGGCCCAGGACAGGGATTCGTCGAGGATTTCTGTCGGGTCGTTTGCTGGCTGCCAGAAGGGAAAACCGCTGTGCGGGCGGTAGAAATCACGGTGCGCGCCGGCTGCTGGTGAAAGAGTCCCCTTTGGACTGACGAGTTCATCCAGCAGTGCGTCGTCGCCGAGACCGGCTGCGACGCGAAGGTTGCGAGGGGACCGTTCGCGCGTCGCCAGTTTTTCGGCAACAGCGCGATTTCCCCAAAATAGAGCCACAATGAGCGGGGTTCCGCCGTCGCCGCGAGCCGAGACGGTCAAGGGTGCGCCGGAGTTGATCAAGAGGTCGGCGATCAGTGGTAAGTTGCTGTAGGCGGCTTGATGTAAGGCAGTCCATCCGTGTGCGTTGGCTCGCGCGGGGTCGGCACCGTGGGCGAGCAGGACGCGGACGAGGCGTTCGTCGTGTGTCGCGGAGGCCATGCCGAGGAGATCGTTCCCGTTCGTGCCTCGGGCGTGGGCTAGGTGCGGGGCTTCGGTGAGCAGTTTTGCCAGGCCGTCCAGATCTCGTGCTTCGACCAGCTGATAGGCCCGGGCGAAGGGTTCGCCGTTTTTCGGCAGATCCTCGACATGGGCCTTCAGCGCCCGCCAAGTCGGGAAGCCGTGCTCCTGGGCGATGACGGTTAACGCGCCGGAGCGGGTCAGCGGTTGTTCGTGGCGGTCGAAGGCGGCGCGGGCGGCTGGGGTGCCGTCGTCGGCTGAGGCGAGGAGGCCGACGGCGCGGCCGCGGTAGTACTCGACGTCTTGGTGGTAGGCGTGCTGGACGTCCGGGCCGTGTTCGGCGATTCGGCGTACGTATGTCTGAAGCTGCGGCCAGCTGGGGAATCCGTAGCTGCGAGCGAGCCGGAACTGCGCTTCCGACAGTGCGATCGCGTCGGCGCGGGCGAGTTCTTTCGCCTGTTTGCGGAGCTGGCCGAGGTTGGGGTTGGCGGGCAAGGCCGTCATCAAGGGGTCCTTCCTTCCCTTGCGCGCCCCGTGGTCCGCCGGCACCGGGCAGGGAAGAAGGAAAGCTCGGCAACTCGTGGTACGGGGGTGGGCTCAGCCCTTTCCGCGGACAGGACGCGGCCCCTGCCGCGCGACCAACACTGTAACTCAGAAGGCTTAACGTCCGCCGGTGATGACGCTGACAGCGATGCCGAGGGTGGCCGTGTTGTACATGAACGACAGCACGCTGTGCGCGAGCACCAGGGAACGGATCGACGTCGTCCGCGTTTCGACGTCCGAGACCGCGAAGCTCGTCCCGATGGTGAACGCGAAATAGGTGAAATCTGCCAGCGTGGGACGCTCGGTTTCAGGAAAATGGAAGTGTTGCGTCGGCAGGCTGTCGTAGTACAGCTGGGCGTAGCGTTCCGCGTAGCCGAAGTGCAGGATCGCCCAGGCCAGCAGAACCGCGGGCACGCCGGTGATCTTCGCGGCGGCCAGGTCGATGCCGGCCGTTTCCGGCAGGACGATCGACAGTCCGGCGGTCACGCCGACGAGGCTGGTCAACAGAGTGAACAGCAATCCGAGCCGGCGGCCGAGAACGCCTTTCAGCCATCGGGCATTGGTGCGACCGGTTTTCCGGCTGCGTGACACTCGCGCGATCCGGATGCCGAGGTAGACCAGCGCGAGCAGATCCCAGAAGAGAAGGGCGACGACGTTGTCGTCTTGGACGAAGGTGAGGATTCCCAGGATCAGCAGGATGAGTTCGACCATCCGGGACGCGGCGAGGGCGAGCTTCGTGAACACCGGCGGCTCCCGGGGCGAACGCGGGCGAGGCGTCTCGCGAAGATAACAGCGGGTCGTGGCCGCTGAACGGCGAAACGGTCCCGCGGGGGTCGCCCGTTCAGGGGAAGTGCTGGCCGGGAACCTCGCGGCGGACGGGGAAGTGCGGGAATGTCTGCGATGAACGTAAAAGTGCCCGTATGCAGGAGATAGACGGTTTCGCCGTTTAGTGGCGAATCCGTGGTGAGCTGGAGTTCCGGCATCCGAGAAGGCTTCGGTGACTGTGGGGCGGCCCGGGCGGAGGGGTCGGGAACAGGCGGGGTGGGGCTTTCGCGACAAGCTCCGAAAGCCCCACCGGGAATCAGGGGGCCAACGGGGCGAGGCGACGCCAGCCGTCCACCGGAATCTCCGGTCCGTCCCCGAGGACCTGGACGCAGACATGGTTCGCGCCGGCGTCGAAGTGTGCGCGGATTCGGTCGGCGACGTCCTGCTCGCTGCGGTAGGCCACGATCGCGTCGACAAGACGGTCGCTGCCGCCGTCGGCCAGATCTTCCTCGGTGTAGCCGAGGCGGCGCAGATTCGCTCGTTGGTGTGCGGCCATTCGCACGTATCCAGCGACATGTTCGCGGGCGATTTGCCGCGCCCGTAACGGATCTGAGCCGAGGACGACGGCTTGTTCGACGGCGAGGTAGGCGTCGGGTCCCATCGTTTCCCGGGCGACCGCTGTATGCTCCGGAGAGACGAAGTACGTGTGCGCACCGTCGGTCCGGGCCGCCGCGAGTTTCAGCATCTTTGGCCCGAGCGCGGCGAGCAGCCGCCGCGGCCGAGCGGGGGCCCCGGAAGAAAAATCCAGGTCCGCCGTGTCCATGGCGTCGAGATAATCCTGCATCGCAACTCCTCCGCCGCCAGGCCGATGGCCGCCGAGCCCGAGCGTGAACCGGCCTGGATACGCCTCGGCCAGCGTGCGTCCGGCAGCTTCAGCGGCAGCCGCTGACCGTTCGGAAAACCGGGCGATCCCTGTCGCCACGCCTAACTTCGTGGTCGTTTCGAGCAGCAACGCGGCTTGAGTGAACGCCTCGCGCCCGCGGTATTCGCCGAACCACAGTGCGGTGAAGCCCAGCGACTCGACCTCGCCCGCAGCCGCGCGTACTTCGCCAATTTCCTTGCCGTCAAAGGCAAACGTCCAGATTCCGACTGTCATCGCGTCCCTGCCTTCCGCGTCGGCGGTCGGCTTCGCGAACAAATCCACAACAGACTCCCAGAAGTAGCGCAGCGTTGATCCCGGCGCAGCCCTGCTGGGGCGTCCACCGGGGACGCGCTCCGAACCAGAGGCTGCCTCCGGTTAATATACGGAGGTACCCTCCGATTTGTCACGGGATAAGCTCCGGTTCGAGATGACCGACGCCAAGCCGATGCGCGCGGACGCCCGCCGCAACTACGAACGCCTGCTGGCCGAAGCGAGGCGCGCCTTCGCCGAGCGCGGCGTCGACGCTTCGCTCGAGGAAATCGCCCGCAACGCCGGCGTCGGGATCGGCACCCTCTACCGCCACTTCCCGACGAGAGAAGATCTGGTCGAGACGCTGTTGCGGGACCGGTTCGACACCCAGGCGGAAAAGGCGCGCGAGCTGCTGCTCGCCGAGGATCCGCTCGACGGGCTGTACACCTGGCTCATCGGCTTCGGCGAGACCTCCGCGGTTTACCGTGGCCTTACCGAAATGCTGGCCGAAGCGTTCGACGATCCGGAGTCGCGGCTGCACGCCTCCTGCGAAGCGATGCGCGAAGCGGCGTCCCATCTAGTGGACAGGGCGCAGGCGGCCGGCGTTTTCCGCACCGACGTGACTGTCCAAGAGCTGCTTTTGCTGCTGCACGGCGCTTCCTGGGCCGGATCCCATCTTCCGGGAGAAGGCGGTACAGAGCGCCTGATGGCGCTTGTCTTCACCGGATTACGAACAAGTGAACAGCGGGGGCAGCGGGTTGTCAGCGCGCCGCGTTAAACTCCCGCGAGTCCGGGCACAACGACGTGCGCCGCGAGAGAGCGTCCTCGATTTCGTGACCAGATAGTGGGAGCCGCATCGTGACCAAGCCCAGCAAACCCGTAGTCCTCATCGCGGAGAAGCTCGCGCCCTCCGTGCTGAGTGTGTTCGGTGAAGAGGTAGAGGTCCGGCACGTGGACGGCACCGACCGTCCCGCTCTGCTCGAGGCGGTGAAGAGCGCCGACGCGCTCTTGGTCCGATCCGCTACCAAGGTCGACGCCGAGGTGCTCGGGGCGACCACCCAGCTGAAGGTCGTCGCCCGCGCGGGCGTCGGCCTGGACAACGTCGAGGTCCCGGCGGCCACCGAGCGCGGCGTGCTCGTGGTGAACGCGCCGACGTCGAACATCGTCTCCGCCGCCGAGCACGCGGTCGCGCTGCTGCTCGCGGTCGCCCGCCGCGTTCCCGCCGCCGACCAGAGCCTGCGCGGCGGCGAGTGGAAGCGCAGCTCGTTCTCCGGCGTCGAAATCAACGGCAAGACGGTCGGTGTCGTCGGGCTCGGCAAGATCGGCCAGCTGTTCGCCCAGCGGCTCGCCGCCTTCGGCACGAAGCTCATCGCGTACGACCCCTACGTCTCGGCCGCGCGCGCCGCCCAGCTGGGCATCGAGCTGGTCACCCTCGACGAGCTGCTGGAACGCGCCGACGCGATCTCCATCCACCTGCCGAAGACGCCGGAGACCAAGGGTCTCATCGACGCCGAGGCGCTCAAGAAGACCAAGCCCGGCGTGATCATCGTCAACGCCGCCCGCGGCGGTCTGATCGTCGAGGAGGCGCTGGCCGACGCGGTCCGCAGCGGCCACGTCGGCGGCGCGGGCATCGACGTGTTCGTCACCGAGCCGACCACCGAAAGCCCGCTGTTCAACCTGCCGAACGTCGTCGTCACGCCGCACCTCGGCGCGTCGACCGCGGAGGCGCAGGACCGCGCGGGCACGGACGTGGCGCGTTCGGTGCTGCTGGCGCTGCGCGGCGACTTCGTGCCGGACGCCGTGAACGTGTCCGGCGGCGGCGCGGTCGGCGAGCACGTGCGGCCGTACCTGTCGCTCACTCAGAAGCTCGGCCAGGTGCTGACCGCGCTTAACCCGAAGGCTCCGGCGTCGCTGACGGTCGAGGTCAAGGGCGAGATCTCCAGCGAAGACACCGCGGTGCTGAAGCTGGCAGCGCTGCGCGGGCTGTTCGCGGGCGTGGTCGAGGACCAGGTCACCTTCGTCAACGCGCCGCGGCTGGCCGAGGAACTCGGCGTGCAGGCGGAGCTGGTTTCCGAATCGGAGAGCCCGAAGTTCCGCAGCCTGGTCACCGTCCGCGCGGTGCACGGCGACGGCGCGACGCTCACCGTGTCCGGTTCGGTCACCGGCAAGGACGAGGTCGAGAAGATCGTCGAGGTCAAGGGCCGGCACTTCGACCTCCGCGCCGAGGGCGACGTCCTGGTGATCGAGTACCCGGACCGCCCCGGTGTCATGGGCCGCGTCGGCACGCTGCTCGGCGAGGCGGGCATCAACATCGAGGCCGCGCAGATCAGCCAGAGCACCGACGGTTCCGACTCGATCATGCTGCTGCGCGTCGACCGGCACGTCGACGCCAACGTGCTCGAGCCGATCGGAGCCACTGTCGGCGCGCACACCATTCGCGCCGTCGACTTCAGCTAGTCCCGATTCCGCACCACGGCCCCTTTCCCGGACTCCCGGGGAAGGGGCCGTTCTGTCGTTCACCCGTACCGGCAACATTCGGGTAACGGACCTTTTTCCGCACGAAAGTAGGGGTTTCGGGCGGCTAGGTTCTTGCCGCGAGGCTGAACCACGCGCCGTGAGAGCACGGGGCGGCGCCGGTGCTCACCGTCGGGGGTGCGAATGGTGAGCGCGGGCAGGTTCGTGATCCGGGCCTCGAGAAGGGGTTACTCATGAGCAGAACCCGGTTGTCCGGGTGGGCTGCCCGCTCGGTGGTCGTGGGTTCCGCGGTGATGCTGGCGGCGGCGGTCGCCGTGCCCGCGGCGTCCGCGCAGAGCGCGCCGCTGGCCGAGCCGGTCGCTCCGGCGAAGATCGACGCGAGCAAGGTCCAGGACAAGCTTTCGCCCCGCCTGAGCGCGGCGCAGGGGCAGATCACCGCGTTCGTCGAGCTGGCCAAGAAACCCGCGGTGGACGCGTTCAAGGAGGAGCAGGGCAAGGGCAAGGAGAAGGCCAAGCAAGCGGCGAAGGCGGCCAAGGCCGACGTCGCCGCAGCGGTCAGCTCCGTCGTCGGGCAACTGCGGGCCGCGGACGCGGGCACGAAGCTGGTCACGCAGACGGCCAACGCGGTCCCCGGCGCTGTCGTCACCGCGGACGCGGGCAAGATCCGCCAGCTCGCGGAACGGCCGGACGTCGTCTCGGTGCGCACGGTCGTGCCGAAGAACCGCACCAACGCCAGCGCTGAACAACTCACCAACACGCTTGTCAGCTGGCAGAAAACCGGCAAGTTCGGCGACAACATCCGCGTCGGCGTGATCGACGACGGCATCGACTACACCCACGCCGACTTCGGCGGCCCCGGCACGGCCGAGGCGTACAAGGCGGTCGACCGCGCCAAGCCGTCGCCGTTGTTCCCGAGCGCCAAGGTGGTCGGCGGCACCGACCTCGTCGGCGACGACTACGACTCCGCGGGCAAGACCGGATCGCCGACGCCGGTGCCGGACCCCAACCCGATCGCGTGCGGCGAGCACGGCACGCACGTCGCGGGCACCATCGGCGGCTTCGGCGTCAACGCCGACGGCAGCACGTTCACCGGCGACTACAAGAAGCTGAACAAGAAGACGCTCGACGCCATGCGGATCGGGCCGGGCACCGCGCCGAAGGCGCTGCTCTACGCGATCAAGGTGTTCGGCTGCAAGGGTTCCACGAACGTCACCTCGCAGGCGCTGGACTGGGCGCTCGACCCGGACGGCGACGGCGACTTCACCGACCACCTCGACGTCGTGAACCTGTCGCTGGGCAGCGACTTCGGCGCGCCGGACGACCCGGACTCGCTGTTCGTGCGCAAGCTCGCGCAGAACAACGTGCTGCCGGTGATCTCGGCGGGCAACGGCGGCGACATCAACGACATCGCCGGTTCGCCGGGCAACACCCCGGAAGCGCTCACCGTGGCCAGCAGCCGCGACGCGGGCGAACTGCGGGACGCGATCGAGGTCAAGACGCCGACCGCGGGGCAGCAGCCGGGCCAGTACAGCCAGGAGTACACCGGCTACGACAGCCTCGACCTCACCGCTGGAGTGGTCGCGCTTTCGGCGGGCAACAACGCCGGCTGCGCCGCCTATTCGGCTGAGGACAAGGCAAAGGTCGCGGGCAAGATCGCGTGGCTGGAGTGGGACGACAACGACGCCACCCGGCCGTGCGGTTCCGCCGCGCGCGCCAACAACGCGCAGGCCGCTGGCGCCAAGGGCGTGCTGCTTTCGTCCACTGTGGAGCACTTCGGCGCTGGTATCGCGGGCAACGCGGCGGTGCCGATGTTCCAGCTCACCGGCAAGGCCACCCAGTCCGTGCGGGCCGGCCTGAGCGCGGGCACGCTCACCGTGCGGCTGTTCGGAGCCGGGCGGACCACGCTGCAGACCTACGACCAGTCCATCGTGGACACTCCCAGCTCGTTCACCTCGCGCGGCGGACGCGGTCCGTCGGTGAAGCCGGACGTCGCCGCTCCTGGCGACACGATCACGTCGGCGTTCCGCGGTAGCGGCAACGAGCGGCTGGTCATCTCGGGCACGTCGATGGCCGCGCCGCACACGTCGGGCATCACGGCGCTGGTCCGCCAGGCGCATCCGGACTGGAGCGTCGAAGAGGTCAAGGCCGACGTCGTGGGCACCGCGGTGCACGACATCACTGACGGCGCTGGCCACACCTACGGCCCGCAGCGCGTCGGTGCCGGCCGGATCGACGCGAAAGCCGCGCTGGACAACCAGGTTCTCGCGTATGTGCAGGACGACCCGGGCGCGGTGAGCGTCACGTTCGGCACTGTCGAGGCGGCCGGACCGGTGACCTTGAGCAAGACGATCAAGGTGGTCAACAAGGGTGTCAAGGCGGCCGAGTACTCGGTGGGCTACGAGGCGGTCAACAGCCTGCCCGGCGTTGAGTACACAGTGGACAAGAACTCGGTGAAGCTGAACCCGCGCGGGGTCGCGACGGTGAAGGTGACGCTGAAGATCACTGACCCGAAGGCGCTGCGCAAGGTTCTCGACCCGACCATGGCGGCTTCGCAAGCCGGGCTCGCGCGGCAGTTCGTGGCCGACGCTTCGGGCCGGGTCGCGTTCACCCCGAAGAACGGCGCGACCGTTCCGCTGCGGGTGGCCGTGTACTCGTCGCCGAAGCCGGTTTCGGCGATCACCACCCCGGGCGGCGTGCGCTTCGGCGCGAACGCCGACCAGGCCGTGCTGAACCTCGGCGGCAAGGGCATCGACCAGGGCAGCGGCTCCCAGCGGTACCGCTCGCTGATCAGCGTGCTCGAACTGCAGGCCGAATCGCCCCAGCTGCCGGAATGCGACGCGCACGTCACGTCCGACTGCACCCTCAACCGCACCGCGAAGGGCGGCGACCTGCGCTACATCGGCGCGGCGTCGACGGCCCCGCTCGCCAAGGCGCAGGGGGAGCCGGAGAACGCGGTGCTGGCGTTCGGGATCACGACCTGGAGCGATTTCGCGAACCTCGGCAGCAACACGGTGCCCTTCGTGGACATCGACACCACCGGCGACGGCAAGCCGGACTTCGAAACCTTCGTGACGAAGGCGAAGGGGTCGGACGTGCTGCTCGTCAACACGGTGTCGCTGACCAAGCCGGGCAACCCGTCGGTGGACCTGCAGGCGATCAACGGACAGCTCGGCGACGTCGACACCAACGTGTTCGACACGAACGTGATGGTGCTGCCGGTCAGCATCGCCGCGCTCGGCATCGACCCGAAGGAGGCGTCGCACCGGATCAGCTACACGGTCGGCACCAGCGGGTACTACGTCGCGCCGGGAACCACGAACGGGTTGATCGACGCGGTCAGCACTCCGCTGTCGTTCGACGCGCTCGCGCCGGCGTACTCGGCTCAGGGCGGCGGCGACGCGGCGCTGGGCTACGTCGCCAAGCCGGGCACGGCTCTGGTGGTCAACCGCAACAAGGCCGCGCTCGCCGGGGACAAGGCGAAGGGCCTGCTGGCGATCGAGCACCACAACGCGGCCGGGCAGCGCGCCGCGGTCGTGCGGATCGAATCGGAGGTGCCGCGCGGCTGACCCCGGTTCACCCTTTAAGGGGAACTTGAGGTGGGCCGCGAAAGTGGCCGCATAGCGAGACGCGGGGGCTTGCCAAGGCTGTCCGGCCTGGGCAAGCCCCCGTTTCCGTTCGCCCGAACGGGTGTCTCACCCTGTGGGAGGATGCGGCATAAGGGTGGTGCGGCTACGGCACCTTGTCTACGGCCGGTAACCTTCCGCTGCTGGCGTTTTTGTGCGAATGGGCCATCGGTGCGCCCGGTGGCCTGGGCTACGGAGGTGTGTGGATGCGGCTCGCGGTGATCCCAGGGGACGGGATCGGGCCCGAGGTGGTCTCCGAAGCGCTCAAGGTGCTCGGTGAGGTAGCACCGGCGGCGGAGATCACGAACTACGACCTCGGTGCCTCGCGGTGGCACGCCACCGGGGAGCTGCTCCCGGAGTCGGTGCTCGGCGAACTGCGCCAGCACGACGCGATTCTGCTCGGCGCGGTCGGCGACCCGACTGTGCCCAGCGGCATCCTCGAGCGCGGCCTGCTGCTGAGGCTGCGGTTCGAGTTGGACCACCACGTCAACCTGCGCCCGGCGCGGCTGTACCCGGGGGTGCGCGGCCCGCTGGCCGACGCCGGGGACGTCGACATGGTCGTGGTGCGCGAAGGCACCGAAGGCCCGTACGCGGGCAACGGCGGCCTGCTGCGCAAGGACACCGAGCACGAGATCGCCACCGAGGTCAGCGTCAACACGGCCTTCGGCGTGCGGCGCGTGGTCGCGGACGCGTTCAACCGCGCCGAGGAGCGTCCGCGCAAGCACCTCACGCTCGTCCACAAGACCAACGTGCTCGAGCACGCCGGCTCGTTGTGGTCGCGGATCGTCGAAGAAGTTTCGCTGGAGCACCCGGACGTCACCGTCGCGTACTCGCACGTGGATGCCGCGACGATTCACATGGTCACCGACCCGTCGCGGTTCGACGTGATCGTCACCGACAACCTTTTCGGCGACATCATCACCGACCTCGCGGCCGCGGTGACTGGCGGCATCGGTCTCGCCGCCAGCGGCAACCTCGACATCACGCGCCGGAACCCGAGCATGTTCGAGCCGGTGCACGGCAGCGCGCCGGACATCGCCGGCCAGGGGCTCGCCGACCCGACCGCCGCGGTGCTGTCGGTGTCGCTCCTGCTGGACCACCTCGGCCAGAAGGAAGCGGCGCGGCGGATCGAGGCCTCGGTGGCCTTCGACCTCGCCACGCGCGACCAGTCGTCGCCGGGCGCGACCCAGGCCATCGGCGACCGCCTCGCGGCGCTGGTCTCGTCCAACGTCCGTCAGGTCGGCTGACCGCCTGAGCTTTTCGGACCCCCGCCGCGGAAGCCGGTCGAAATCCGGCGCTGACCCGCAACGGTAGGCCTTCGGCTCCTTCACCGGAGCCGAAGGCGAGCCCGATACCGGCGGGGGTTCCTCGAACCTCGTCCCCTCCCGTCGTGGTCTGCGGGAGACGACACTCCCGCCGTCGGCGGCTGCCGTCTTTTGCCCGCGGGCCCACTGTCTCGATTGGGTCCTCGCCGGTGGTGTCTTCGTCTGAAGAGCGTTCAGCTTGTCGTGGCCCTGTGTCTGAGGGGGCCGGGGATTCGCCGGTTTTTGGCGACGGTGGTTCTGGCGGGGTTTCGCCGCCTGCTGCTGGCGGGGATTCGCCGGTGGTTCCTGGGGGTGGCTGTCTTTCGCCGTTGGGCGGCGAGAGTGCTTCGGCGGTGTCCGGGGCCGACTCGCTCGCGGGAGGTCCTTCGCTCTTTGAGGGTGAGGATGCTTCTGGTCGTTCGTCAGCTAACGGTGACGGTGTTCCGGACGTTTCGCCGCTGAGTGGCGACGGTGTGTCGGTCGGTTCGAGTTCGCGTGCTGGCGTTGCCTCGGAGCTTTTGCCGCTGAGCGGCGACAGCGAGCCAGTTGGTTTGGGTTCGCGTGCCCGGGGTGGGTTGAGTGTTTCGCCGCTGGGTGGCGACAGCGCGTCGGATGGTTTGAGTTCCAGCGGTGGGGGCGCGTTTGCTGGCGACGCTGGAGCGGCTGGTTCTCGTTCACGTGGTGATGGTGCTTCGGGTGGTTCGCCGCTGAACGGCGAAAGTGGTTCGGGCGCTTCGCCGTGCGACGGTGATGGCGGTACGCGCGGCTCAAGTCGACAGGGTGGTTCTGCCGAGACGGAGGATTCGCCATTTCCCGGCAACGGGGTGCGTCGCGGCGAGACACCGGCGGGTGAGCCACGGGTCGACGGGGCGGAGGCTGATGAATCGCTGCAGGTCGGCGAGCAACGCCAGGCCGAGGAGCACCAGGCCGAGGATCATCAGGGCACCGAGCATCAGGCCGAAGATCACCAGGGCACCGAACATGAGGGTGCCGAGCACCAAGGTGACGAGCCACAGGTCGATGACTCGGCTAGTCGCAACCGGACCGACTCCAGCACTCGCGTTGTCTCGCCTCTGGACGGCCAATCCTCGGCCGAAGAGGACGTTTCGCCGCGGATCGGCAAATCCCAGAGTGAGCGGGTCGCGTCGCCGTTGAGTGGCGAATCCCAGGTCGGGGCCGTTGCCGTTCAGCGGCGACGGCCGTTGACGCCGGTGCTTCTCGGACTCGGGGTGGCGTTGCTCGGGTCGGTTGTCCTCGCTGTCGGGATCGGGACGGTGGCGGTGCCGGTCACTCACACGTGGGCCTTTCTCCGCGCGGGGTTGTTCGGCGGGACGATCGGTCCGGACGAGGTCGGGCAATACCGGATCATCTGGGACCTCCGGCTCCCTCGTGTTCTGCTCGCGGTGGTCGTCGGCGCTGGGTTGTCAACGGTCGGCGTTGCGATTCAAGCGATGGTGCGTAACGCGCTCGCCGAGCCGTATGTGCTGGGGATTTCCTCCGGCGCGTCTGTCGGGGCGACAGCGGTGACGTTGTTCGGCGTCTTCGCGTCACTCGGAATTTATGCACTGTCGGTCGGTGCGTTCGTGGCTGCGCTCGCCGCGACTTTGATCGTCTATCTCGTCGCCCGTACGCGGCAAGGGCTTACGCCGCTGCGTCTGGTGCTCACCGGCACGACGTTGTCCTACGGGTTTTTCGCGATCACCACGGTGATCGTCTTTCAAGCGCCGAACGGCGAGGCCGCGCGGGCGGCGCTGTTTTGGCTGCTCGGCAGTCTCGCCGGCGCGAATTGGGGCACGCTGCCGATCGCCGCGATCGTCGTGGTCGGCGGGGTTCTGTTGTTGCTGGCACTGGCCGGCCGGCTCAACGCGCTTGCCATGGGCGACGAAGCGGCGACGACTCTCGGCGTCGACGTCGGGAAGCTGCGGGCCCTCTTGTTCATCGTTTGCGCTGCCATGACCGGGGTCTTGGTCGCGGTGAGCGGAGCGATCGGATTTGTCGGACTGATCCTTCCGCACCTGGTGCGGCTGGTCGTCGGCGCTGATCATCGCCGGGTCCTCGCGGTGGCACCGCTTGCTGGTGCGGTCTTCCTCGTGTGGGTGGACGTCGCGGCGCGAGTGCTCGCCGCACCCGAGGAGTTGCCGATCGGGGTGCTTACCGCGGCGGTCGGGGTACCGGCCTTCCTGATCTTGATGCGCCGTCGCGCGTACGTGTTCGGGGGTGCGTGAATGGACCTCTCGCTCAACGGCGTCAGCGTGACCGCGGCCGGTCGCAAGCTGGTCGACGACGTGACCCTCGAAGCTCGGCAAGGCCAGTTCGTCGGACTGCTCGGACCGAATGGCAGCGGAAAGTCGACGACTCTGCGCGCCGTCTACCAAGTGCTCAAGCCGTCAGCCGGAGCTGTGCTGGTCGACGGCCAGCCGGTGGAAGGCATGGCATCGCGAAAGCGGGCGCGCGCGATCGCCGCGGTAGCGCAGGAATCGCACACGGAGTTCGACTTCACTGTCGCCGAGGTGGTGGCGATGGGGCGGATGCCGCATCACGGCCTGCTCGACCGCATGAACGCGGCCGACCATCAGCTGTGCGCCGCAACGCTGGCTCAAGTCGGTCTGACCCACCTGGCCGATCGAGGCGTGCTCACCCTGTCCGGCGGCGAACGGCAGCGCGTCCTGATCGCGCGCGCACTCGCGCAGCAGCCCAGGATCCTGGTGCTTGACGAGCCGACCAACCACCTCGACATCCGGCACCAGCTCGAAGTCCTCGCGCTCGCTCGCACCAGCGGGCCGACGGTGCTGGCCGCGCTCCACGATTTGAACCTGGCCGCCGCTGTGTGCGACACGGTGCACGTGCTTGACCACGGCCGCCTCGTCGCGAGCGGAACCCCGGCCGAGGTGCTCACGCCTGCTTTGCTCGCCGACGTGTTCGGGGTGCGCGGGCACGTGGTGCCGCATCCCGCTACGGGACGTCCGCAGTTGTTGTTCGACCGGCTCGAGTCCCAGGAGGACAGTCATGCGTAGGACAGTCGCGATGATCGTGACGGTCGCACTCGTCGCCACCGGATGCGGCGCTCAAGTGTCCGAAGGGGACGGCGGAGCACCCCCGGCCGGGTTTCCCGTGACGGTGACCAACTGCCGTTCGCCGTTGACCGTGTCTCAACCTCCTTCTCGGGTCGTCACAAATGACATCGGCATCACCGAGCTGATGTTCGCGCTCGGCCTGGGCGACCGGATGGCCGGGTACGTGGTCGACAAAGGACAGTCCGGCGGGGTGGCGTCTTCGCCCTGGAAAGCCGATTTCGCCAAGGTGCCCAAGCTCGCTGAGAAGATCAACCGCGAGGTGGTGCAGGGCGCGGGAGCGGACCTCGTGTTCGCGGGCTGGAGCTACGGCTTCTCGGAAGCAACCGGGTTCACCCCGGATTCCCTCGCGAAGCTGGGCATTTCCAGCTACTTGCTCACTGAGGCGTGCCGCAACGGCAATGGCAAGCAACGGGGCATCATGCGGCCGCTCGACGCGCTGTACACAGATGTGCGCAATTTGGGAAAAATGTTCGGAATCAGTGATCGTGCAGAACGTTTGATCGAAGAGTACCGCGCACGGGTCGCTGCTGTCACGAACGCGGCACCGGCTGGACGGCCGAAGCCGAAGGTCTTCCTCTACGACGACGGCCGTGACCAGCCGTTCACCTCCGGACGCAACGCGGGGCCGGACGAAATCATCACCAAATCGGGTGGCGCCAACATCTTCGCGGACCTTAACGACAGCTGGACCAGTGTCAGCTGGGAAGCCGTGATCCAGCGCGCGCCGGACGTCATCCTCATCAACGACTACGGCGGGGAGGTCGGCAGCGTAGCCGACAAGGAGAACTTCCTCCGTTCGCGTCCCGGCCTGCGCGACATCCCGGCAGTGAAGGAAGGACGCTTCTTCGCGCTGCCGTACGCCGCTTTGGTGGAGGGGCCGCGAAATGCGGCCGCCGTCGAAGAATTCGGCCGCTACCTGGCGAATCTGCCCGGCTGACGACTCTCAGAAGGTGGGAAGCTTCGCCCGGTCTTGGAAGCCGGGCGAAGCTGTGGCATGATGTCCGGCATGACCGCCATCTCCGTCATTATTGCCTTGCGCGCCGGATAGACGCTCCACAAGAGCTACCGGCGCGCAACCTCTCGCACCCATGCGGGAGGTTTTTTTGTTGCCTGGACCAGGTTCTGCCCCGCCACAAGGAGAACACCGTGACCCGCACGGAACCCGCCGGCACGCCGCTAGGCGATGCCTTCCACCTCTACGACACCACTTTGCGCGACGGTGCTCAGCGCGAAGGAATCACCTACTCCGTCACGGACAAATTGGCCGTCGCGCGGCTGTTGGACGAGCTGGGTGTCGGGTTCATCGAGGGCGGCTGGCCGGGTGCGCTGCCGAAGGACACGGAGTTCTTTTCCCGGGCGGCAAAGGGAGAATTGCCGCTCAAACACGCCGCGCTCGTCGCGTTCGGATCCACGCGCAAGGCGGGAACCGCGGCCGACAAAGATCCGCAGGTCCGCGCGCTCCTGGAGTCAGCGGCTCCGGTCATCACCTTGGTGGCCAAATCGGATCTTCGGCACATCGAGCGGGCGCTGCGGGTAGATGTCGACGAGGCCTGCGCGATGGTGCGTGACACGGTAGCGTTCCTCGTCGGCGAAGGACGCCGCGTTTTCCTTGACGCAGAACACTTCTTCGACGGCTATGCTTTCTCTCCCGAAACCTCGCTCCGGGTACTCGACGCAGCGGCGCACGCGGGCGCGGACGTTCTGGTGCTGTGCGACACCAACGGCGGCCAGCTGCCGCTAGGACTTGCCGAAACCGTAGGCGAGATCAAGGAAAAGACCGGATTCCGGCTCGGAATCCATTGTCAGGATGACACTTCCTGTGCTGTGGCGAACTCTGTCGCCGCGGTACAGGCCGGCGCGACGCACGTGCAGTGCACCGCGAACGGCTACGGGGAACGGGCAGGCAACGCCGACCTGTTCGCCGTAGCGGGAAACCTCGTGACCAAACTCGGAATGGAAGTCCTCCCGACCGGAGGCGCCACCGAGCTCACTCGCGTCTCCCATGCCTTGGCCGAAATCGCCAACCTCGCACCCGACACCCACCAGGCTTACGTCGGGTCGTCCGCCTTCGCCCACAAGGCGGGGCTGCACGCGAGCGCGATCAAGGTGGATCCGTTGTTGTACAACCACATCGATCCGTCTTCTGTCGGCAACGGCATGCGAGTGCTGGTCACTGAGATGGCCGGCAGGGCCAGCCTCGAGCTCAAGGGACGTGAACTCGGGGTCGACCTTGCCGGCCGGCCTGACGCACTCACCAACGCGGTGCGGAAGGTGAAAGAACTCGAATCGGAAGGCTGGTCGTTCGAAGCGGCCGACGCGTCGCTGGGGCTGTTGCTGCGCCGCGAGGTCGAGGAGGTTACCGGCGAGAAGTCGGATCCGCCGCCGTTCAAGCTTGAGTCGTACCGGGTGGTGCTGGACCACCGCCCGGACGGCGAAGTCGTTTCCGAGGCGACGGTGAAAGTGCATGTCGCGGGCGAGCGAGTCATCGCGACCGCGGAAGGGAACGGTCCGGTGCATGCCCTCGACGCGGCGCTGCGCCAGGCGTTGACGCCGTATCTGTCCTGGTTGGACAGCATGGAGCTGGCCGACTACAAGGTGCGGATCCTGCCGTCGAATCCAGGTACGGACGCGGTCACCCGGGTGCTTCTCGAAACCAGTGACGGCGAACACGAATGGACGACGGTGGGTGTGCACGGCAACATCGTCGAGGCTAGCTGGCTGGCGTTGTGCGACGCGTTGGTCCACAAGAGCCTGACGGTCGCGTCGGGGCAGGAGCAGCCGGTGCCTGAGCTGGGGGTGGCTGCTGTGAGCAGGTGAATCGGGCCTCTCCGGTGAGTCGCGTTGGAACGTTCGCCGTGCGGTCTATGCGCAGCGGGTATTGCGGCTCACAGTCGGGTCCGCTGATGGCCGTTTCGCGTTGGTCCTGCGCGGGGAGTGGCTGTTCGGGTGGTCGGCTGGGGTTTCTTGCTGGCGTGAAGGGTCCTTTCGCGCCAGTGAGGTCACGGCCGGTTAGCCGGGGTGGAGGGGCCGTTCGCGTGAAATGAAGCGAAGGGGACCGTCGCGCACGCTCGGGGTGCGCGACTGTTGGTGGGGGTACGTAGACTGGTGTTGTGCGTCTAGCTCGTATTGCTCATCCCAGTGGTGTCGCGTTCGCTTCGATCGAGGGGGACGGCGACGATGCCCAGGTCCTGGAGATCGCGGAACACCCGTTCGGCCAGCCGAACTTCACCGGCAAACGCTGGCCGCTGGCCGACGTCCGGCTGCTCGCGCCGATCCTGCCGTCGAAGGTGATCGCCGTCGGCCGGAACTACGCGAAGCACGCGGCGGAGCTCGGCAACGAGGTGCCGTCCGCGCCGATGCTGTTCATCAAGCCGTCCACGACTGTGGTCGGGCCGAACGCTCCGATCCGCCGGCCGTCGGATGTCGGCCGCGTCGACTTCGAGGGCGAACTCGCGGTCGTCATCGGACAGCCGGTCAAGAACGTGCCCGCGGCCCGCGCGGCCAGCGTGATCCTCGGCTACACGGTCGCCAACGACGTGAGCGCGCGCGACCTGCAGAAGTCCGACGGGCAGTGGGGCCGGGCGAAGGGGTTCGACACCTTCTGCCCGCTCGGTCCGTGGATCGACACGTCGATCGACCCGTCCGACCTGGCGCTCCGCAGTGAGGTCGACGGCGAGCTCAAACAGGACGGACGGACTTCGGATCTCGTGCACAAGGTGCCCGAGCTGGTGGAGTTCGTGTCGCGGGTGATGACGCTCCTTCCCGGCGACGTGATCCTCACCGGCACGCCGGAGGGGGTCGGTCCGATCGTCGACGGGCAGTCGGTGTCCATCACGATCGACGGCATCGGAACACTGACGAACCCGGTGCAGAACATCTGAGCTGGCCGTTGCCGTTTTGCGGCGACAGGGGCTCAGCGGGTGGGTTCGAGCGTTGCCGTTGAGTGGCGAATCCCTGGTCGGAGTTGGTTTCTGGTCGTTGGGGAGGTGCCGGGGCGGTGGCTCGGGCTGTCGCCGTTGAGTGGCGAGCGGGTGGCTAGCGCCGGGTTGGCGGGCGGTCGGTGTCGTTGCCGTTTGGCGGCGAATGGCGGCTGGCGTTCGGTCGGTGAGTGGCTGGGGCTGTTGTCGCTGAGTGGCGAATGGCGACCTTCGCTCGGGTTGGCGAGCGGTCGGCGCTGTTGCCGTTGAGTGGCGAAAGACGGTTCGGCACTCGGTCGGTGAGCGGACGATGCCGTTGCCAGTGAGTGGCGAGAGGTGAAGAGCGCTCGGGTTAGCAAGGGGCGGGCGCTGTTGCCGTTGAGCGGCGAATGGCGGCTGGCGCTCGGACCGGGGTGCAGGCGGTGCTGTTGCCGTTCGGTGGCGAGAGGTCGCTAGTGGGTAGATGGCGTTCTTGCCTGCGGGTGGTGACAGGGCTGCGGGGGCTCGGTTGGCGAGTTGTCCGCGTTGTTGCCGTTTGGCGGCGAAGAGGCTGTGGGCGCTCGCTCGGTGGGTGGTCGGTGTTGTTGCCGTTTAGTGGCGAGAGCATCTGAGGGGTGCTCGGTTGCTGAGTGGCGGGAGCGTTGCCGTTCAGTGGCGAGGGATGTCGGCTGCTGGATGAGAGATTCGCGGTGGCGGTCGACGTCTGTTGGGGAGCGGAGTCGTTGCGGCCGGGTGGTGGCGAAGCGGGTTGCCGTTTTTTGGCCACGGCCCACCGGCGGGAGCTTGCCGGTGGGCGGTCGGTGGTGCCGCTGGGCGTTGCCGTTTGGTGGCGACTCGGGGGTTGGGTTAGCGGCTGGCCGGTTCAGTGGGGCGGCGGGCGAAAGCTGGTGCGGATTCCCGGCGGATGCCGACGCCGATGAGGAATGCCGGGACGCGGGAGAGCTTTGGGAAGCGCTTGAGCAGCGAGATCAATTGCGGCGGGGGTCCGTCGGCGCGGCCGCTCATCACGGGGCCCATGACTCGGCGGTGAAGAAGGCGTTGCAGGCCCTGGACGGCAACGGTCGGCAGAAGGCGACGGCGGCGGACGGAGGCGAGGTCCTTCTCTGTCGGCTTGCCTCGGAGGAGTGGGTCGGCCAGTAGCCTCGCGGCGGCGACGGCATCCTGCACTGCCAGGTTGATTCCGACACCGCCTACCGGCGACATCGCGTGGGCGGCGTCTCCTATGCACAGAAGGCCGTCGACGTGCCAGCGGCGCAGGCGGTTGAGGCGGACGTTGAGGAACTTGACGTCGTCCATGGATTTCAGTTCGTGTACTCGGTCGGCGAATTCCGGGCAGGCCTCGGTGACGTCGCGGCGGAAGCTCTCGATGCCGGCGGCGTTCAGGTCTTTGCCCTTCGGCGTGATGTAGGCGATCTGGTAGTAGCCCTTGCGCGGCAACGGCACCGCGAAGCGGCGGTTGCGCATCCTCGGCATCAATGTCGCTTCCTGCTCTTCGTCCTTGCGGGAAAGACGGAACCACCAGGCGTCGAACGGGGTGTAGTACTCGCGCGGGGTGAGGCCGGCCGAGCGGCGGGCCAGTGACCAGCGGCCGTCGGCGGCGATTACCAGGTTGGCGGTCAGTTCGCCTTCTGTGCCGTCGGCGGTGCGGTAACGGACGCCCGTCACCCGGCGGCCGGAGCGGAGGAGGCCGGTCATTTCGGTTTCCAGGCGCAGGGTGAAGGCCGGCTCTTTCTGTGCGGTTTCGGCCAGCAGGTCGAGGAAATCCCATTGGGGGACCATCGCGACGTAGGGGCGGGGGACCTTCAGCAGCGACATGTCGGCGAGGGTCAGCGGGTCGCCCTCGGAGGTCGGAAGTCCGACTGTGGTCACCTTGGTCTGCGGCAGTGCGGCGAACTTTTCGCCGAGGCCCAGCTCGTCCAGGAGCGTGAGGGTGGACGGGTGGACGGTGTCGCCGCGGAAATCGCGGAGGAAGTCCGCGTGCTTCTCCAGCACCGTCACCTCTACGCCCGCTCGGGCGAGGAGCAATCCCGCCACCATGCCTGCCGGTCCTCCGCCGACGATGACGCACCCCGTGTGCTCGGTCATCTTCCCCAGCTCCCTCTTTTTCATCGGCTGTTGAATAAGCTGAGGATGCACCTGGGGCGGAGGGTGCGTCAAGTCGGCCGATGGGGTGTGTTCGCGGTTACGGGGCGGGGTGTGTGGCTGGGGAGCGGGGGCGGGGCTGGTGAAGGCATTCGAGATGCGGCCTCTACGGGGAGAACTTGAGGGAGTCTGCGGGGTGGAAGTGGTGGCGGCATTGGGGCGGTTGGCGAGGGTGTTCCCGGCGGGGCGTGGGTACCGGCGAGGAGGTGGAGAGGGGAGTGGGAGAGGCAGGGGAGTGGGAGACAGGGGAGAAGGCATGCCGGAGAAGCTGGGCGGGAGAGGTCGCAGGGGAAGAAAGCTGCTTCGCGGAGGGAGAGGCCGCAATCGCTGAGCGCTGCGATTGGCCGGGTGCAGGCCGCAGGGGCAGAGAGCCACGGCGGAGCGGGAAGAAGTTTGGTGAAGGCGCGTTCGGGGCGGTCTGACGGGCGGCGGGATTGCGCGGAAAGTGCGACTGGCCGGTGTCGGCAGGGGAGTTGATGTTGCCGCTCAGGGACCAGAATGTGGGGAGTTTGCGTAATAGCGTGTGGTTCACGTATGTGGATCTCGGGAGAGTGGCCCGCAGTGCGGATCGGAAAGATCGGAGCCGCAGCATTTCGGGAAAAGATTTCGCGTGGTTAGTTCGGTGGCGGAACTTATGCGTGGTTGTTGCTGATTTGGGCGCGACGAGGGTGAGGGGGAGACGTCCGGCAGCGGGAAGTGGTTGGGGCGACAGGGTTTCTCGGCGCGGGCACAGACGAGCGGGAGGCGCGAGGGGCCGGAGTGGATCGTTCGGAATTTGTAAGTTAAGGAGAGTGCGGAGTAAGCGTCTTTCACCCGCTCGGACCCCTGGGGCGGTGGTGAACGTCACCGGACGGACACTTTGCGCACCCGCGGTAGAGCCGGTCAGCGGCAACGGCTCGGGGGTAATCACCTTTTTGGCCGCGTTGCGAACGCGGCGAGTGCCCTAGCCTCACGGGGTGGATTTCGCCCCGGCCGCTCTGTCGCGTGCTCGTACTGCCCCGCCGGCCGCTGCCGGCCGCGAGCCATGGGTGCCTCCTGAGCTGAGTCTGGTGTGCCTTGACATCGACGACACGTTGATCGACTGCACCGCCGCGATCCGCCGTACTCTTCACGCGCTTACCGGGCGCGACGATCTCTGGCCGTTGTGGGATTTGATCACCGAGGAGCACGTCGCGCTTGTTGTCGCCGGGAAACTCGGCTACGACGTGATGCATCACCGCCGCACTGAATGTTTCCTTGCCGAGTTGGGGATCTTCGGGGACTCCGCGCAAGTGAGTGCGTTCGAGGCGCGCCGTCGGGAGATTTTGGCGCGGTCTTGGCGGTTATTCGACGATGTCGTTCCCTGCCTTGAATGGCTGCGTGCCGCCGGGCTGCAGCTTGCCGCTGTGACGAACGCCTCGGGGGTTCATCAGCGCCAGAAAATCGCGGAACTCGGGCTCGCGCCGTTTTTCGACCACGTCGCGATCGCGGGCGAGGTCGGGGTCGCGAAACCCGATCCGGTGATGTTCCACTCGGTCTGCCTGGCGCTGGACTGCCCGCCGGAGCGCACGGTGCACGTCGGCGACAAACTCGACACCGACGCGATCGGCGCGTTCGACGCCGGGCTCGGCGCGGTCTGGCTCGACCGCGACGGGACCAGTCGCACCGGTGAGCGTGCGCCCGAGGGGGTGCACACCGTGACCGGTCTCGGCGAGCTGCCTGAGCTGCTGGTTTCGGAGTACGCGACGGTCGGCGTCCCCGCCCCGCGAGCGGCGGGGACCCCCGCTGCGACGGGTCGCGGCGGGATGTTCTAGTATTTCTTCTCGTGCGGCACTGACCTGGGCAACCGGGAAAGTACCTCACTGGGGTATGGTGTAATTGGCAGCACGACTGGTTCTGGTCCAGTTAGTCTAGGTTCGAGTCCTGGTACCCCAGCTGCAGAGAGGACCCCCTCTCGGAAGTGCGAAATCGCTTCTGGTAAGTTCTCTCTCGCAAGAAAAGCCCCGGAAACGGGGAAGTTCTAAGCCCCCGTCGTCTAGCGGCCTAGGACGCCGGCCTCTCACGCCGGTAGCGTGGGTTCGAATCCCATCGGGGGTACAGCCAGCCCGGTTGATCGAAAAGATCAACCGGGCTTTGTTGTGTTTAACGGGAAAACCCGAGGCGGGGGCTGACGGTCGTCGCCGCGAGCCGGACCGGTAGTCCGCGCCAAGGAAGCCGCCTTCGAAAACGGCTCAGGCTTCCTGCGCACCGCCGAACATCGCCGCCGCCGAACGGCCGTTTGCCTGGTTTTCCGCCACATACGGGCGGAGTTCGGCCTCGTACTTGGCGAAAGCTTCCGGGTGCTCCTCGACAGCCAGGAGACGGGTCAGCGAGCGGGCGCCGAGCAGGGCCTGCGAAGTGCCCATGCCCGCGGTGGGCGCGGCGCAATATCCGGCGTCTCCCAGCAGGGCGATCCGGCCGGTCGACCAGCGGTCCAGATGCACCTGCGCACTCGAGCTGAAGTAGAAGTCCGAAGCGTCCGACATCGCCTCCAGCAGGCGGGGAATGTGCCAGGTGTCACCGGCGAAGGCGGCGCGCGTCGCTGCTTCCTGGTCGGCTCGGGGGAGACGGTCCAGCGCGCCGGAAGACGTTCCGAAAGACAGGCTCACGGTGAGCCTGGCCGGATCCGCGGAGTTGAACAGGTAGACGGCGGTGCCGTTGACGGCGCGGAGGAGTCCGGTGTGGTCGAGACCGAGAAAGTTGGGCATGGTGAAGCCCGCGCCGGAGAGGCCAAGGTGCTGCAACGCCGCTGAGTGCGGGACGAAGGCCAGCTGGCGGACCTTCGAGTACACGCCGTCGGCGCCGAAGACCAGGTCGTAGGTCTCCGTCGAGCCGTCGCTCAGATCGACGGTCACGGCGGCCTCAGTTTGCGCGAGCGACGTGATCGAAGTGCCGAAGCGGTACTCGACATGATCGGCGGTCAGGTCGTACAGCAGCTCGTTCAGGACGTGCTTCGGCACCTCCAGCTCGCCGGCGAAGGCTTCGGCCGGGAGCTGGTCCACCTGGACGCCGTCGCGGTCGACGATGGCGGTTCCGGTCATTCTCGTTTCGTGCCGGCGGACGTCGTCGAGGATGCCCAGCTCGGAGAGGACATCGAGGGCGTCGCCGCGGAAATCGACGGCGTAGCCGGTGTGCCGGAGGCCGGGAGCGCGTTCGACGAGCGTCACGCGGTGGCCGGAGCGGGTGAGGAACTCGGCGAGGGTGGTGCCGGCCACGCCGGCGCCGGAGATCAGGACGTTCAAGGAGGTCATGGGAGAGACCGTAGACCCAGTTTGCCCATTTGGTCAAACCATTTGGATAAACCATCTGGACAAGACGTCGGCTAGGCTGTGCGCCATGGGTAATCGCGAGGATCTGCTGGCCGGGGCGAAGCGCTGCTTGATCGAGCGAGGCTGGGGCAACACGACGGTGCGCGACATCGCGGCGGCGGCGGGGGTCAGTCACGCGGCGATCGGGTACCACTTCGGGTCGCGGGACGCGTTGCTGACGCAGGCGCTGGTCGCGGCGGTCGACGAACTGGGCGGCCAGGTCGCGGATTCGTCGTTCGAACTGTCCGAGCAGGGGCTGAAGCGGATGATCGACAGCTTCGGCGAGCACCGGGCGTTGTGGGTCGCGCAGCTTGAGGCGCTGGTGCAGGCGGAGCGGTCGCCGGACGTGCGGCGGCATCTCGTGCAGGGGTTGCGGGAGGCTCGGGCCGGGGTCGGCGGAGCGGTGCAGAGCGCGCTGGTGATCGGGCTGATGGTGCAGTGGCTGCTCGACCCGGAGGAGGCGCCGTCGGCGAAAGAGGTGACCGACGGGATTCGCGCGGTAGCGGCGGAAATCTAGACCCAGACCGCCTCGGCTGGGTTGCCGGCCGGAGGTTCGCCGCCGGCTTCGGTGAACGCGGTCAGGGCGTCGACCAGGCCGCGGCGGGCCGTTTCGGGCATTTTCTCCACGATGGCGGCGATTTCGCGACGCCGGCGATGGGTGACGACGCGGACGATCCGGTCGCCCTCGCGGGTGAGTTCGATGACCACCTCGCGCCGGGACGACGGATTGCCCAGCCGGGCGACCAGCGCGACCGCGACCAGGCGGTCGATCATCCGGCTCGCGGTGGAAGGCGTGACCCCGAGATGTTCGGCGAGCGCCGCCTGTTTGAGCGGCCCGCGGGAATGCAGCACGACCAGCAGCCGGAACTGCGGCACCGTGATGAGGTCGCCCGCTGAGGCGATGGACCGCGCGGACACCGCGACGAGCAGCCGCGAAGCGGTGAGCACGGCTTCGGTGACCGCGTCGACGTCGTCGGGTACGTCGGTGCGGGCAGGGATCGGCGCACGAGACATGCGTCCAGTGTGCCGTATGGCGCGGCGGATTCCGCTCGATAACGGTGCTGGGCAACGAATCAGGGGGTATCCGGCCTAACCAGCTGCCCTGCCTGTTGAAAAAGAAACAACCCCGCCGTCCCGGCGACCGGGAGGCGGGGTCGTTTCAGCGGCTGGCTCAGAGACCGGCGAAAGCCTGGTCCACGAACTGCTTGTGCTGATCCGCCCACTGCTTGGCGGCGGTCTTTTCCTGGCCCTTCGGGGCCTTCTGGATCGCGTCCTCGAGCGAACCGAGGTCCTCGTCCGACATCTTCAGTTTCTTGGCGACGCCGGCGAGCGCCGGGAAGTCCTTCCCGAAGCCCTTGCGGCCCAGCGCGTGGAGCTGCTCGCCCTTGCCCATCGCGCCCTTCGGGTCCTTGAGATCCTTGAGCTGGTAGCGCGAGTACGCCCAGTGCGGGTGCCACAGCGTCACGACGATCGGCTTCTTCGCCTTGATCGAGCTGTCCAGCGCGGCCAGCATCGCGGTGGTCGACGAGTTCTGCAGGGTCATCGCGCCGTCGAGGCCGTACTGCGGGATGGCGTCCTTCTGCACGATGCCCGTCTCGCCCGCGCTCGCCTCGATGCCGGTGATCTTGCCGCCGAACATGCTCGCCTTGTCCTTGAGGTCGGCGATGCTGTTGACGTCGCTCACGTAATCGGGCACGGCGAGGTTGAGGGTCGCGTTGTCGTACCAGACGCCGAGGTCTTCGACCTGGTCCTTGTACTGGTCCCAGTACTGCTTGTGCGTCGCGGGCAGCCACGAGTCGAGGAACAGGTCGACGTCGCCCTTCGCGAGACCGGCGTAGATCGGGCCGACGTCGAGCATCTGCGTCTTGACCTTGTAGCCCTTTTCCTCCAGCACCGCCTGGTACAGGTTGGTGAGGGCGACGTCCTCGTCCCAGTTGATGTAGCCGATGGTGACGCTCTTGGCTTCCTGGCTGTTGCCCGACTGGGACTCCCGGCCGCCGCACGCCGCGGTGAGGCCGACCAGGGCCGTGACGGCGGCGCCAACGGCGAGGATCCGGCCGAAGCGTTTCGATGTGCGCACTCGTTCGTCCTTTCTCGTTGCGGTGGAGGTGGATCAGGCCGCGTCGGCCCGGCGGAGGGCGCGGCCCACCGCCGAGCGCGCCCCGAGAGAGGAGGTGAGCCGGTCGAGGTAGATGGCCAGCACGACGACGCCGAGACCGGCGTTGAAACCCAGGTCCAGCTTCAGGCTCGTGACCGCGGCGTACACCTCGGCGCCGAGCCCTGGCGCGCCGACCATGCCGGAAATCACGACCATGGACAGCGAAAGCATGATGATCTGGTTGATGCCGGCCATGATCGACGGCATCGCGAGCGGGATCTGAATCTCGCGCAGGATCCGCCCCGGCGGCGAGCCGAACGCCTCGCCCGCCTCGACCATTTCCGGGTCGACCTGGCGGATGCCGAGTTCGGTCAGCCGCACGCCCGGCGGCAGCGAGAACACGACCGTCGCCACCACGCCCGGCACCGGGCCGATCGAGAAGAAGAAAATGACCGGGATCAGGTAGACGAACGCGGGCAGCGTCTGCATGAAGTCCAGCACCGGCTTCACGATCCGGCTCACCGTTTCGTTGCGCGCGGCCGCGATCCCGACCGGCACCGCGATCGCCACCGCGACCACGCCGGAAATCAGCACCTGCGACAGCGTCTGCATCGCGGACGGGAATTCGCGCAGGCTGTCGATGAGCGCGAACCCGATCGCCGAGCCGAGACCGAACTTCCAGCCGCGCAGCCACCAGCCGAGCCCGGCGAACACCACGACCAGCACCGGCCACGGCAGCCAGGTCAGCCCCGAGGCGAGCCCGGTGACCGCGCCGTTGACGATCTTGTCGACGAAATCGAAGAACGGGCCGATGTTGCCCTGCAGCCAGTCGATGATCGCCTTGAACCAGGTGCCGACGGGAATCTGCGGCAGATCGCCGACGAGGACGTTGTCAGACACGGGCGTTCACCTCCTTGGCGTCGTTTTCTCCTGTGCTCAGCGCGTTCAGCAGCGCCTCGCGGGTCACCATGCCGAGCAGCGCGCCTTCCTCGCCGACCACCGCGAGCGGTGCGGGCGCGGAAGCGGCGTGGCCGAACAGTTCGGCCATCTGGGTTTCCGGGCCGGTCCGCGCGGCGGAACGGTCGACGATTCCGGCGATCGTTTCCGTGCCCCGGTCCGCGGCTTCGCTCACCGCGCGGCGCTCGACCGCGCCGGCGAACTTGCCGTCCTCGGTCACCAGCACGCCGGCGAGTTCGTTCCGGCGCATCGTTTCCAGCGCTTCGGCGGCCGTCGTCGCCGGGGTGAACGTGATGTCCGCGGGCGACATCACGGCGGACGCGGTGAGCACCCGGCTGCGGTCGACGTCGCGCACGAACTTCGCGACGTATTCGTCGGCCGGTTCGGTGAGCATCTCCTGCGCGGTCGCGACCTGCACGATCCGGCCGTCGCGCATCATCGCGATCCGGTCGCCGAGACGCATGGCCTCGTTGAGGTCGTGCGTGATGAACACGATCGTTTTGCCCAGCTGCCGCTGCAGGATCAGGAGCTGGTCCTGCATCTCCTTGCGGATCAACGGGTCCAGCGCGCTGAACGCCTCGTCCATCAGCAGGATCTCGGTGTCCGCGGCGAGCGCGCGGGCGAGGCCGACGCGCTGGCGCATCCCGCCGGAAAGCTGACCGGGCAACCGGTCCTCCCATCCGGTGAGGCCGACCATCTCCAGTGCTTCGGCGGTGCGTTCGCGCTGCCGCTCGCGCGGAGCGTTCTGCACGCTCAGCCCGTAGGCGACGTTCTCCGCGACCGTGCGGTGCGGGAACAGCGCGAAGTGCTGGAACACCATGCTCATCCGCCGCTGGCGCAGCTCGCGGACTTCCGCCGCGGACTTTTCGGTGAGGTCGATGTCGTCCACCAGAACCCGGCCGGAGGTGGCCGGGAGCAATCCGTTCAACGTCCGCAGCAGGGTCGACTTGCCCGAACCGGACAGTCCCATCACCACGAAAATTTCGCCGCGCTCCACGGCGAAGGAGGCGTCGATCACCGCCGCGGTCACGCCGGGCAGCTCCAATTCGGCCCGGTCGGCGCCGTTCTCCAGCTTGCCGACCGCTTCTTCCGCCCGGCGGCCGAACACTTTGTACAGCTTCTCCACACGAACTATCGGCACAGTCGTCTCATGTTCTCGCATTCGGGGTCCTTGCCGGGCGACATGATTGCATAGACCAACACTGCTCGGAGCCGATCGCGCGACCGGTTCACCGATGACGGCCGGTTTTCGTGGCCCGGCACCCACTTTCGCCGGAGCGGCGGGCCCGTCCGCGGGACACCGGTGCGGCAGCCGGGAAAAGACGGTGTGCGCTGGCGAAACCAGTCCGGATTCGGCGGTTCGCCCGACTGGATTACCGGTGGCCACTGTGCGTGGTGGTCACGTTCGCATAACAACCCGAAAGTCTGTTGTGGACTGTGCGTGGCCTGGGTGATCGCGGACACCCGGTGGCCACGCATGGTGCCGGGCCGGACACGGCAAGGAAACCCCGCGGGCCGCTTCGCGGTTGCTTTGGGGGAACAGGTGATCGAACGGATGGGCGAGCGAGATGGCCGGTGTGATCAGGAAAACGCGAGGGCCTTCTCTCGATTTCCCGCGCACTGCGCGGAGATGACCGGCCGGTGGCGAAGCCTGCTGCCGGGAGGGCGGCTGGACCCGGTCCGCTGTGCTGGCTGCTCCCTCACGGCCGCGAGATCCGGACGGGCAAGCGCGCCAACGGATCTTGCCGGCGGCCGTCGAAACGCTCTTCTGCCGCTTCGGAATCGAGCGGCGCGGTCCGCCCCGGTTGCCCGGCAGTGCCCTCCGGGGCGGGAAAAAAGGCAGAGACGCGACAAACCCCGCCCGGGGAGAAGCCGGGCGGGGCTTGTCGTGAGCTTCCGGAAAACCGGAGTTACTTCTTCTTCGCGGCCGAGGTGCGCTTGGCCGGAGCCTTCTTCGCGGTCGCCGTGGTCTTCTTGGCGGCCGGCTTGGCGGCGGCCTTCGCCCGCGTGGTGGTGGCCTTCGGAGCCGCCTTGGCCGCGGTGGCCTTGGTGGCGGTCGCCTTGGCGCGGGTGGTGGTGGCCTTCGCGGCGGTGGCCTTGGCAGGAGCCTTGGCCGCGGTGGCGCGGGTGCGGGTGGCGGCCGGCTTGGCAGCGGTGGCCTTGGCGCGAGTGGTGGTCGTCGCCGTGGCGCGGGTCGCGGTCGCCTTCGCGGTGCTGGCGGTCGCACGCTTCACGGCAGTCGCCTTCGGCAGCTTCTTGGTGCCGGAGATGACGTCCTTGAACGTGGTGCCCGCGCGGAACGCCGGAACGTTGGTCTTCTTGACCCGCACGGCTTCGCCGGTGCGCGGGTTGCGCGCGGTGCGGGCGGCACGAGCGCGCTTCTCGAAGACACCGAAGCCGGTGATGGTGACCTTTTCGCCCTTGTGGACGGTGCGGATGATGATGTCGACGAGACCGTCGACGGCTTCCGCGGCTGCCTTCTTGTCGCCGATGCGCTCCGACAGAGCTTCGATCAGCTGGGCCTTGTTGGCCATTCCAGTTCCTCCAACCAGAACTTGTTTTATACGGCCATACAGGCCGAACGCAGTCATTATCACCCATAGACTTGGCAAGTCCAATCGGGACCTGCCTTTTTCGTTGCCGTGTCGGGTAAGCGAAGAGGCGGCGAGAGGGCCGCGCCGCCGGATTCTTTCACTGGCCGGAAGACCCGCGAGAGTGCTTGCGGCACCGGCAAAGTCGCATGTAGACACCCGTTGTCCTGCGGTTTTGTCTTTTCTTGAGGGTTGGCGGCGGGGTCGCGCGCGTCCGCTCGGACGACCCGCGAAGCGGCCGGACGGTCTACTGAGGACGATCGAAAACCGCGCGAAAAAGGCTGTCCCCCACGGGCGTGGCGGAGAGGCGGGCCGCGGTTGGCGCTTGGCGGGGCGGGGGCCGTTGGGGTGTTGCGGGGGTGCTGGGGTTGGCTGCGCGGCGGGTGCCGGGTGTGCAGTCGATGTGTTGGGTCGGGCTGGGGGCCGGTTCTGGGGTGAGGGTTGTGTCGGGGGATTCGTGTGCCGGGGCGGGGACGTTCGCGTTCGGTGGTGCTGGGGGCTTGGTCGTGGCGGCGTGCTTCGGGGGAGTGCGTTGGCGGTGTGCCGCGTGGGCGGCACGGAGGTCGGCTGCTCGTTGGGCGCCGGGTTTGCGGTTGATGTGTTGGGTCGGGCTGGGGTGGGGGTTGCGTGGGCGGATTCGTGTGCCGGGGTGGGAACGTTCGCGACGGCGGGTTCGCGTTCGGCGCGGCCGTGCTTCGGAGAGTGCGTTCGCTGTGCGCAGCGTGGGCGGTGAGAAGGTCGGCCGCGCGGCGGGCGCCGGGTTTGCGGTCGATGCGTTGGATTAGTCCGGGGCCCGAGACTGCGGCGAGAGCCGCCTCGGAGGAATCGCTTTGCGTCCGGCCTTCGGGCGGAGCGCGTTCGCGGTAAGCCGCGTCAGGTGCGGATGAAAAAGGCCGCCTCCCGCCGGTGCGGCGGAGAGGCGGCCTGGGGTTGGCGCGTGGTGGGAGCGGGGTGTCAGAGGCGTTCCTGAAGCGCGTCGGCGGCGGCGAGGAGATCGGCCGCCCACCGGGCGCCGGGCTTGCGCCCTATGCGTTCGATGGGACCGGAGACCGACACCGCGGCGACGACGGTGCCGGAGGAATCGCGCACCGGCGCCGAAACGCTCGCGACGCCCGGCTCGCGTTCGGCGACGCTTTGCGCCCAGCCGCGGCGGCGGACTTCGAGCAGAGTGCGCTCGCCGTAAACGGCGTCGGCGAGGATCGTCCGCTGCGTGTGCGGATCCGACCACGCGGCAAGGACCTTCGCGCCCGAGCCCGCCGTCATCGGCAGCCGGGAACCGATCGGAACCGTGTCGCGCAAACCGCTCGGCGGTTCCGCGGTCGAAACGCACACGCGCTGCACGCCGTCGCGCCGGTAAAGCTGAACGCTTTCGCCGGTGATGTCCCGAAGCTTCGGCAGCACCGAACTCGCCGCGTCGAGCAACGGGTCGGTCGAGCCGCCCGCGAGTTCGGCGAGCGCGGTGCCCGGCCGCCAGCGCCCGTCCGGCCCGCGCCGCAACAGGCGATGCACTTCGAGCCCGACCGCGAGCCGGTGCGCGGTCGCCCGCGGAAGCCCGGTGCGCGTGCAGAGTTCCGCCAGCCCGCACGGGTCCTCGGCGACCGCCTGCAGCACGGCCACGGCTTTGTCCAGTACTCCGATACCGCTATGCTGTCCCACGACGCGATACTATCTTCCCGCACTGTGGGAAGTCCAGAATCTGGGAAAAACGAAACCCGGGCCCGCGGCCAGCCGCGGCTCGCCCCTCCTCACCGGCATCGTCCGGGTTCCGTGCTCCCGGCCGATCCCGTGGAAGGAGCCGGAGATGACCAGCCCCACCGGCAAGGCTCGTACGCTGGCGGAGAAGGTGTGGGAGAGCCACCTCGTGCGCCGAGGCGAAGGCGCCGAACCGGATCTGCTCTACATCGACCTCCACCTGGTGCACGAAGTGACCAGCCCGCAGGCGTTCGACGGACTGCGGCTCGCCGGGCGCAAGGTGCGCCGCCCCGACCTCACCATCGCCACCGAGGACCACAACGTCCCCACGGTGGACATCGACCTCCCGATCGCCGACCCGGTGTCGCGGACCCAGGTCGACACCCTTCGCCGCAACTGCAAGGAGTTCGGCGTCCGGCTGCACCCGATGGGCGACGCCGAACAGGGCATCGTGCACGTGATCGGACCGCAGCTCGGGCTGACCCAGCCCGGCACCACCGTGGTGTGCGGCGACAGTCACACCTCGACGCACGGTGCGTTCGGCGCGATGGCCTTCGGCATCGGCACTTCCGAGGTCGAGCACGTGCTCGCGACCCAGACGCTGCCGCTGCGGCCGTTCAAGACGATGGCGATCAACGTCGACGGCACGCTGCAGCCGGGCGTCACCGCGAAGGACGTGATCCTCGCGGTGATCGCCAAAATCGGCACCGGCGGCGGGCAGGGCTACGTCCTCGAGTACCGCGGCAAGGCCATCGAAGAGCTGTCGATGGAAGCCCGGATGACCATCTGCAACATGTCGATCGAGGCGGGCGCGCGCGCCGGCATGATCGCGCCGGACGAAACGACCTTCGCCTACCTCAAGGGCCGTCCGCACGCTCCGAAGGGCGAAGACTGGGACGCCGCCGTCGCCGCTTGGCGCGAGCTGCGCACCGACGAGGGCGCGGAATTCGACGCCGAGGTCCACCTCGACGCGGACCAGCTGACGCCGTTCGTGACGTGGGGCACCAACCCCGGACAGGGCCTGCCGCTGGGCGATTCGGTGCCCGACCCGGCCGCGATTCCGGACGAGAACGCGCGCTTCGCCGCCGAGAAGGCGCTGTCCTATATGGATCTGAAGCCGGGCACCCCGCTGCGCGAGATCGCGGTGGACACCGTGTTCCTCGGCTCCTGCACCAACGGCCGGATCGAGGACCTGCGCGCCGCGGCCGAGGTGCTGCGCGGGCGGAAGGTGGCCGATTCGGTCCGGATGCTCGTGGTGCCCGGTTCGATGCGGGTGCGCAAGACCGCCGAGGAGGAAGGCCTGGACAAGATCTTCGCCGAGGCGGGAGCCGAATGGCGGCAGGCGGGCTGCTCCATGTGTCTCGGGATGAACCCGGACCAGCTCGCCCCCGGCGAGCGCAGCGCGTCCACCTCCAACCGCAACTTCGAGGGACGGCAGGGCAAGGGCGGCCGCACGCACCTCGTCTCGCCGCTCGTGGCCGCCGCCACCGCCGTGCGCGGGACCCTGTCCTCGCCCGCCGACCTGCCCGCCTGACTTCCCCCGAGAGGAGCACCCGCCATGGAACCGTTCACCCAGCACACCGGGATCGGGGTCCCGCTGCGCCGGTCCAACGTGGACACTGACCAGATCATCCCGGCCGTCTACCTCAAGCGCGTGACCCGCACCGGATTCGAGGACGGCCTGTTCGCCGCCTGGCGCGCGCAGGAGGACTTCATCCTCAATCAGGAACCGTTCAAAAACGGTTCGGTGCTCGTCGCCGGACCGGACTTCGGCACCGGTTCGTCGCGCGAGCACGCCGTCTGGGCGTTGCTGGACTACGGCTTCCGGGTCGTCATCTCGTCCCGCTTCGCCGACATCTTCCGCGGCAACTCCGGCAAGGGCGGCCTCGTCGCCGCGCAGTGCGAGCAGTCGGACGTCGAACTGCTCTGGAAGCTGCTCGAGAACGAGCCCGGCACCGAGGTCTCGGTGGACCTCGAAGCCAAGACCGTGCGGGCCAAGGACTTCACCGCGCCCTTCCAGATCGACGACTACGTCCGCTGGCGGCTGCTCGAAGGACTCGACGACATCGCGCTGACTCTGCGCCACGCGGGGGACATCGACGAGTTCGAGTCCCAGCGGCCCTCCTGGAAGCCCGCGACGCTGCCCGCCGCGACCTCCTGACCTGCGCCGCCGGGGGCGGATTCCCTGCTCGGAAAGGGAATCCGGCCCCGGCGGTCCCCCTCTTCGCCCACGCCAAACGGCACCTTCCGGGACCGGAATCGGGTCCTTCGGGAGGGCGGAACCGTTCCCGCCGCAAGGGAAAATTTCGCGTGCCGTTTGGAATTTGTGCTGTCTTGGTAATACCGTGTGCGTTAGCCGGCCGACCTGGCCGTGGACGAAGAGTTCTTCTTGGAGGGACTGGAATGGCCAACAAGGCCCAGCTGATCGAGGCGCTGTCGGAGCGTCTGGGCGACAAAAAGGTTGCTTCGGAGGCCGTCGACGGTCTCGTCGACATCATCATCCGGACGGTCAACAAGGGCGAGAAGGTGAACATCACCGGCTTCGGGGTGTTCGAGAAGCGCGCTCGGGCCGCCCGCACCGCGCGCAACCCGCGCACCGGCGAAGCCGTGCGCGTGAAGAAGACCAACGTTCCGGCGTTCCGCGCGGGCACCACGTTCAAGGACGTCATTTCCGGTTCGAAGAAGCTGCCGAAGGCCACGGCGGCGAAGCGGGCTACCGGCACCACCGCCACGCGCGCCACGACCACCCGCGCGGCTTCGACGACCGCCACGCGCAGCACCCGTGCCACGGCGGCGAAGCCGGCCGCCACGCGCACCCGGGCGACCGCGGCCAAGGCTCCCGCCAAGGCCACCGCGGCCAAGACGACGACGCGCGCGACCGCCGCGAAGTCGACCACCACGCGCGCCAAGGCGGCCCCGAAGGCCACCACCACGCGGGCGAAGGCCGCCGCCAAGCCTGCCGCCAAGACCACTGCGGCAGCGAAGAAGACGACGGCCGCGGCCAAGAAGGCCCCGGCGAAGCGCACCTCGGCGGCCAAGAAGAAGTAGCCTCGGTATTCGTTGCTTCGCGGCAGGGCCCCGACCTCGGGTGAGGTCGGGGC